>CAZFHG010000030.1:0-23354 GCA_964518665.1 uncultured Opitutaceae bacterium
GGTTAGGCGTGCGCTTACCGTATTGCTTGCGATTGCCAATCAGCCCGTCCGGAGGTCGGGCCCTACCCAAATGCATTGAAACTCAAGGCAGATAGCCCGCTTTTCACCGATGCTTTCGTGTGTCTGGCCGGACTTGGATCGCGTGTGGCAGACGCGGTGGGATTGAGGCTATGGGTAGCGCCCGGCCTCCGGACGGGCGGTTAGGCGTGCGCTTACCGTATTGCTTGCGATTGCCAATCAGCCCGTCCGGAGGCCGGGCCCTACCTAACTCCCCTTTTCGTGTTTCTGCGAACACCTCATTCGCGAATAACCGCTATTCGCGTTTGACGCGGGCAGGGGGCGACCTACGGTGGCCCCCGACACGCTGCAGTGTTCGAGGTGCTTTCAATAACCGCTCTTTGCCTTTGAAATATTACGGGAGCTGAACCCGCCGCGGAAGATGCTAGGCCGTAAATCGGAAAGCAGACGCTACGGAGGAGGCGCCCACCTAAACGCAAAAAGGTCTTGAGCCTTTGGGCATACGGCACATGCGGCGTGTCACTATTTTACTCCCAACCCGCACCCATCATGGAACGACTGCCCTACTACCAACTCCTGCACATCCTTTCGCTGATCGTGCTGACCGCGCACACCTTCATGGCGTTCGCGAATCCCGCGTCCGAAAACCGCCGCCAGACCATGATCATCACGGGCATCGCCGCCCTACTCATGTTCATCAGCGGCTTCGGCATGCTGACGATCAACAAGATACCGTTCATGACGGGATGGGTGATCGTGAAGCTGGTGTGCTGGCTGGGACTCGCCTCGCTGGCCGGCATCGTGTACCGCAAGGCGCACCTGCGCGGCCTGCTGAGCTACATCGCCCTGGCCTGCATCGCAGTCGCCGTGACGATGGTTTACTTCCGGCCCGGTTTCTAAGCACAGGATGCGGGTGCCCGTGGTAGGCAGCCCGCTTGCGGGCGCGTTTCGGGCGCGCGCCTCCGCGCTGACCTACCGATGCCGGTACACACGATCCGCACTCTCCTGTTTGTCATACTGAACGAAGTGAAGTTACCGAGCCGCAGGCGACAGGGATCTGATCCAGTGCACGACAGTCGAGGGCTTCGATTTGCGCGTACTGGATTTCTCGCTTCGCTTAGAATGACAATGGATTGGATATGGTTCACCAGCGTATGCCACCAAACCTTGGGGTTTGTTGTGGGTCTCAGGATGACCAAGAGAGGGAACCCGGCATGAAAGCCGGCGGCATCGGATCGCTCTGCGGGGTCTGGATTGATGACGAGGGCCTGGCTCATGTCTCGCGGGTCGCCGCCGACGGCGGTCGCGAGGAAAGCGCGGCGGATTTTCATCCCTTTGCGTGGCTGAGTCCGGCCGCCGGTACGCCCTCCGTGGCGGGGGTGACCGTGGAACGTCTGCGGGGCGATGGCGCCTTCACGAGCCTCGCCCTGGCGGAAAGTCTAGCGGCGTACAACGGACTGCAGCAGCTTGTGCCGCCCGAGGAATTGGACACCGTCCGCCCGTTCGAAAGCCAGTACCTGCTGCAAAACCGGGCGCGGTTGTACGCCGATCTCACCTTCGGCCAGTTGCGCCGTTGCCAGCTCGACATCGAGACCGGGTCCGGCGACGGCGATTTCAGCGACGCGGCCAAACCCGACGACCGCGTCCTCGCCATCGGCCTGCGCTGCAACGGCCGCGAGCGCCTCCTCGTGCTGCGCGAGCTCACCGATGCGGCGGAGAAGCAACTGCTGGTCGAGTTGAACACCGCCCTGCGGGAGGAGGACCCCGACGTCATCGAGGGTCACAATATCTTCAAGTTCGACCTCGATTACCTCCGGCAGCGCTGCCGCCGCCACAAGGTCCCTTGCGCCTGGGGCCGCTTCGGCCAGAAGGCGACCTTCCGCAACAGCCGGCTGAAGGTGGCCGAGCGCTGGATTGATTTCCCCCGCTGCGACCTGCCGGGACGGGCGGTGGTGGACACCTACCTGCTCGTGCAGCTTTACGACATCACCACCCGGGAGATGACGTCGTTCGGTCTGAAGGATGTGGCCGTATATTTCGGCATCACGGAGGAGGACAGCGACGCGCGCACCTACCTCGCCGGCAACCGCATTTTCCACGCCTACCAGCACGAACGGGAAAAGTTCCTGGCCTACCTGGGCGACGATCTCCGCGAGACCGCGGGCATTGCCGACCGGTTGCTGCCGACGTATTTCGAACAGACCCGGACGTTTCCAATTTTGCTCCAGGAGGCGACCCTGCGCGGCACGACCGGCAAGATCGATCTGCTCTTCCTCGAGCGCTACTACCATGAGCGCCATGCGTGTCCGGCGCCGCCGGAGGTGCAGCCTTTCGAAGGCGGTTACACGCGGAGCTTCCACGAAGGCGTCTTCCGTCACGTCCTTCATTTTGACGTGGCGTCACTTTATCCCAGCCTGCTGCTGCATATCGGCCGCAATCCCCGCAACGATCCGCTGGGCGTCTTCATCCCGTTGCTGTCCAGCCTGCGCGACTACCGGCTCAAATTCAAACAACTCGCCAAGAGTGCGCCCACCGAGGACGAGCGCAACGAGGCGCAGGCGCGGCAGGCCAGTTTCAAGATCCTCATCAATTCATTCTACGGCTACCTGGGGTTCTCCGGGGCGCGTTTTGGCGACGGGGAACTCGCCGCCGAGGTCACCCGCCGCGGCCGCGAATTGCTGCAGCAGTTGATCGATGAGTTTGCGCGGCACGGTTGCACGATCCTGGAGGCCGACACCGATGGCATTTATCTGTCCGCGGAGCAGTATTTCGAGCAGCCCGATGCCCTGCTCGCGCTGGTCGCTCCCATTCTGCCGCCCGGCATCGAGCTGGAGTACGACGGCCGCTACACCGCGATGTGGTGCTACAAGGCCAAGAACTACGCACTCTACGACGGACGTAAGATCACCATACGCGGCAGCGCGCTCCGGTCGCGGGGCATCGAACCCTTCCTCAAGGCGCTCAGCGACCAGTTCATCCATTTCGTTCTGGGTGCATCGAAGGAATCACCCCTCGTGCTGCTCGAAGCCACGAAGCGCAAACTTGAGGCCCGGGAATTGCCCGTCACCGAGGTCGCGAAGACCGAGGCGCTGAGCCAGAATCCTGACAGCTACGAGAAGTTCATCGCCGAGGGCGGCAAGCCCCGCCGGGCCTCCGCCGAGGCGGCGCTGCAGTTGGTCCCGCGTCCGCGCATGGGCGACCGGGTGAGCTATTACATCCGGCCGAAAGCCAAGGGTCAGACCAGCGACTGGCAGCGCGCGCGTCCAGTGGCGTTGTACGATGCGGTGCAGGCGCCGTACGATGCCGGTTACTACCTCGACAAGCTCGACGACTGGATCGAGCGCTACGGCAAGTTCATCGGGGCCAAGCCGTCGGGGGGCGAGCAGGGGGAATTGCTGTAGGATTGTGGGCGGGGTCCCGAACCCCGCCGATCCAACGTTCAACGCTTAACATTTAACGCTTAACGCTTAAGTGACCGGCCAATCGCGCGCGAGCGCAGGTTGTACTTAAACGTTAAATGTTAAGAGTTAAACGTTGAGCGTTCTCCGCACGAGAGGAGACGCCAGCTCTGCAAGATTCAGCCCCAACTCAAATCGTTCTTCGTGAGCGGCAGCGTGCGGATGCGTTTGCCGGTGGCGGCGAAGATGGCGTTGCAGAGCGCCGGAGGGACCACCGGGAAGCCGGGTTCGCCCAGGCCGGTCGGCGGGTTGGCGCTTTGGATGAAGTGCACCGACATGCCCGGCGTCTCCGTCGAGCGGAGCAGCGGGTAGGTATCGAAGTTGCCCTGCACGGCCCGACCGCGGTCATAGGTCATCTCCTGCAACCAGGCCATGCTCAGGCCGTCGATGATGGAGCCCTGGATCTGGTTCTCGGCCCCGCTGAGGTTCATGATCGGCCCGACGTCGGCAGCCGAGGTGACGTGCTTCACCTTGAGCACGCCGTCGCGCGAGACCGCCACGTGGGCCACCATGGCGACATAGCCCTGGTGCGAAAAGTGGAACGCGATGCCGCGGCCTTCGCCGCGGGGCAGGGACTGGCCCCAGCCGGATTTCTCGGCGGCGAGACGGACGACGCCCTTCATGCGGGCCGTGTTGTAGGGCACGCCGCGCTGACCCGCTGACGGGGCAATGACGCGGTCCTCACCCAGCAACTCCAGCCGGAACTCCACCGGATCGCGACCGGCCGCATGGGCCATTTCGTCAATGAAGCTCTGCATGACAAACGCCAGGCCATTGCTGCCCGGGGCGCGCATGGGGCCGGTGGGGATGGTCGTGCTGATGAACGACTGGTCGAGGCGGTAGTTGCCCAGGAACCGCGCCGGCAATTCATCCGGACTCATGCCGGCCGAGGAACCGGGACGCTCCGTGTTCTTGTAGCCGAAGCTAATGAAATGATTGTGCCACGCGCTGAGCCTGCCGGCCGCATCCACGGCGCCGCGGAGGTGATGGAAGGCCGCGGGCCGGTAGAAGCAGTGCCGCATGTCGTCCTCGCGGGTCCACGTGAGCTTCACGGGCGCGGCGGTGCGCAACGCGATGGCGGCGGCCTCGACCATGTAGTCGTTGGCCAGACGCCGGCCGAAGCCGCCGCCGGCGCGGACGAGGTTCAGCTTCAATTTATCCGGCGGGAGATTGAGGGTCCGGGCGACCAGGTCGCGACCCGAACCCGGGGTCTGGGACGTGGTCCAGAATTCAATCCCGCCGTCGCGCGCCCAGGCCGTGCAGCCCTGCGGCTCGAGGGTGGCATGGTTGATGAAGGGATAGAAGTAATCGCCCTCGACCACCTTGGCGGCAGACGCGAATGCGGCGGCGATGTCGCCGTCGTTGCGTACCGTGGCGCCGCCAGATTTCGCCAAGGCCGCGGCCTTGGCGGCATAGACCTCGGTCGAATGATCGGCGCCGGCGCTTTCATCCCAGACCACCTGCAGCTGGCGCTTGGCGGAAAATGCGGCCCACGTGGAATTCGCGATGATGGCGACCCCGGGGAGCAGGCCGTTGATGTTGTCCGTGCCTTCAATGACAAACGCGTCGAGCACGCCGGGCAGCGCCTTGATGCGCCCGAGGTTCGCGCTCACGACCTTGCCACCATAGACGGGGCACTTGGTGTAGGCGGCGAAAACCATACCCGGCAATTTCTGATCAATGCCATACAGGGCCTGGCCGGTGACGATGGCGGGGTTGTCCACACCGCCGACCCGTGAACCCAGGACCTTGAATTCCGACTCGCTCTTCAGCTTCACGTCGCGCTCGTCGGGAATCGGGAGGGTGGCGGCCTTCGTGGCGAGCTGGCCATACGTGAGCGACCGGCCGCTGGCGGCGTGGATGACCCGGCCGCGATCGGTGGTCAGTTCCTCGGCGCGCACGTTCCAGGTCTGCGCGGCGGCCTCGACCAGCATGGCGCGGGCGGTGGCGCCGGCGCGGCGCAGCAGCATGTAGTTGTCGGGAGTCGAACGGCTGCCGCCGGCGAATTGCGCACCGACATCGCCGCGCAGTGCGGCCTGTTCAACGACCACCTGCGAGAAGTCGGCGTCGAGTTCCTCGGCGACAATCATGGGCAGCGAGGTTTTCACGCCCTGTCCGGTCTCGGGGTTTTTCGCGAGAATGGTGATGATGTTCTGCGGGGTGATCTTGATGAACGGACCCGGGGTGAAGACCTTGGCGGTATCGTCGAGGGCCTGGGAGATCTGACCAAGCGCGTCGCCGGGCAGGGAAAGGCTCAGGGCGAAGCCGCCACCGGCGAGGGCGGATACGCGGATGAAATCACGGCGGGTGACGGGTCCCCGTAGGCCGCGAGCTTGCTCGCGCTCTGTTGGCGTTAGCTTGTCCTGAATGCGGTCGTCCAATGAGCGCCCGCGAGCGGGCTGCCTACGGTGGCTGGCGGGGTTCATTTCGCACCCTCCTTTGCCATCGCGGTGGCGGCGTCCTTCACGGCCTGGCGGATGCGCACATAGGTGCCGCAGCGGCAGAGATTGCCCGCGAGGGCGCCGTCAATCTCGTCGTCGGAGGGCGTCGGGTTGCCCTTGAGAAATGCGGCGGCGGTCATGATCTGCCCGGCCTGGCAGTAGCCGCATTGGGGCACGTCGCGTTCGCACCAGGCCTGCTGGAGCGGATGCGTGCCGTCGGGCGAGAGGCCCTCGATCGTGGTGATGGCCATGCCGCCGACCGTGGAGACCGGCAACTGGCAGGAACGCAGCGGAACGCCGTTGAGATGGACCGTGCAGGCCCCGCATTGACCGATGCCGCAGCCGTACTTGGTGCCGGGCAGGTCGAGATGATCGCGAAGCACCCAGAGCAGGGGCGTATCGGCGGCCACGTCCACGTTGCGGGACTGGCCGTTAACATTGAGGGTATAGCGGGGCATGGGTTGGGAATGACGTAATAAAATTATAGAAAAAACGGGATTCGCAAATCAGCAACCCTATCAGTCCGGGGAGCCGGTGCGGTGAACGTCGAGCGCAGCAGAAGACTGTATCTGGGTAGGGCCCGACCTCTGGGCGGGCCGCGGGAGGTGGATTCGCCAATCACGCCCGTCCGGAGGCCGGGCGCTACCCATTCAATCACCTATGCCCCCGGTACAGAACTACGACTGGGCTTTTGCCCTCTGCACGACCCAGTTGATGATCGCGGCATCGTCGTTCTGATGGCGCCACACGAGGGCGAGGAATTCGGCCGGCAGGATGTCGTGTTCCTTGAAGAAGCCCCGGTCGCCGCCGCAGCAGTACATGAGGGAGGCCGGCAGTTCGCCGCGGAGCTTGGCCTTGGCCTTCGGAATGAGGCGCGGAAGCCACTCGATGCCATGCACTGACGCCGACTTGGCCGGCAGTTTGGTCTCATCAATCAGGGTCACGAAACCGCGTCCGCCCTGGGCATTGAGAAAATAGTCGCGACGCACGAGTTCGATCGCGAGCGCCTGGTCGAAGCCCGGTTCGCCGTAGTTATTGTGGTCCTCGGCGTAATCGTAAAGGTTCTGGGCGGTGAGGCCGTTGGCGTTGAGGAACGCGGTTTCGCTGGCGTTGAAAAACGCGGAGGGGTCACGTCCGCCCCGGGCGTAGAGACCGACAGCCTTGTCGTAGAGCGCTCGAAATTGCTGGGGGAATTCGTAGTGGGTCATGACGGGCGAAAAATGCCAAGGAAGCCCCGAAACGCAATTTCCCATGCCAGAAAAGGAGACAGTAATTCTCTCTCTTTCCTCTTTATCTTTCTCTTTCTCCCTAGCCACCTGACGAAAGAGAAAGATAAAGATGAAAGAGAAAGATGGGTCGCCCAGCCTTCAATCCGCCGGGCGGAAGTCGATGAGGCGCTTGAAGCGGTCAACGCGCTCGACCACGACATCGAGGCGGCCGTTGAGCTCGAAGCGGCGCTTGTGCTTGCGGCCGACGAGCGCGTTGCCGGCGCTGTTCAACACATAGTTGTCGTCACGCAGGGTGGCCGTGGCGATGAAGCCGAAGGTCATGGACTCGATGAGCTCGATGAAGCAGCCGTGCTGGCGCACGTCGGTGATGACGGCGGCGAAGCGGGTGGGGGGCTTGCGGTCGAGCACGCGTTCGAAAAACTCGAGCAGCTTGATCTTCACGCTCTCGCGCTCGGCCTCGGTGCTGTTGATCTCGGTGAGGCTGAGGTGCTCGCCCAGCGCCTCGGTGCGGCTGATGTTGTAGCCGGCATTGTGGACAGACGCGGCGGGATAACCGGAATGCTTCACGAGATAGGAGTCAAAGACACGGTGCACGACGAGGTCGGAGTACCGGCGGATGGGCGACGTGAAATGCGTGTAGTCCTTCTTCGCGAGGCCGTAGTGGCCGTCGGGCGAGGCGCGGTAGCAGGCCTTGCGCAAACTGCGCAACAGCTGGGTGCGGAGGGTGTAGCCCTGCGGATGCGTCGCGAGGGTCGCGAGCAGCTTCACGATCTCCTCGCGCCGGGTGAGGTCGCCGGTGTGGATCTGGAAGGTGCCGAGCAACTGGCGGAGTTCCTCCAGCTTCTCCGGGTCGGGTTCGTCATGGACGCGGTAGAGGGAGGGAAGGCGGTGGGTCCGCGTGATGTGGGCGACCGACTCGTTGGCGGCGAGCATGAACTCCTCGATGAGCTGGTGGCTCTCGTCGTTGACCACCTTCTCGAGCCGGTCGGCATAGCCCTCGGCGTCCACGAAGATCTTGGTCTCGGGCATGTCGAGATCGAGGCTGCCGTGCTCCATGCGGTTGCGGCGCAGACGGAGGGCGATGCGCCAGAGCGCGCGAACCCAGGACTGCAGGTCAACCAGTTCGCCGTCGGAGAGACTGCTCAGGGCGCGGCCGGTCGAACCGGTCTGGTGCTTGGGCGGCAGGGGCAGGGCGCGGATCTTGTCGAGGTCGTGCTCGTTCAGCAGCGCGAAGGCCTGCTTGTACGTGAGGCGCTTGCGGCTGCGGATGACGGTGTTGGCGTATGCGGTGTGCCGGAGCTGGCCGTGCTTGTTGAAGGTCAGGAAAACCGCCTTGGTCAGCCGGTCCTGGCCCTCGACAAGCGAACAGAGTCCGTTGGAGAGTTTCTCCGGCAGCATCGGGATGACGGTGCCGACCAGGTAGGTTGAGTTGCCGCGGCGCTGGGCCTCGCGGTCGAGCGCGCTGGCGGGGCGGACGTAGGCCGAGACGTCGGCAATGTGCACGCCCACGCGGGTTTCGTCGCCGTCGAGGATTTCGTAGGAAAGCGCGTCGTCGAAGTCCTTAGCGTCGTCCGGATCGATCGTGAAGGTCGGCACCTCGCGGTAGTCGAGCCGGTTGGCGCGGTCGGAGGGATTGACCCGGTCGGGCAGGGCGGCGGCCTCGCGCTCGACTTCGGCGGGGAATTCCGTGGCGAGGTTGTACTTTTCGTAAATGCCAAGGAGCTCGGCGCGCGGTTCGTGCGTCCGACCCAATCTCGCCGTGATCTTGCCGGTGAGCGAGTCATGCCGGCTGCGCCAGGGATCGAGGGTGACGACGACCTTGTCGCCGGGCTGGGGTACGGGCCTGACCTCCGCCTTGGCTGGATCGTCCACCTGAATCATGACCGGGAAGCGGGGATCATCGGCGCCGACCTGCCAGCTCCGGCCGCTGCGTTGTAGATTGCCGACGATGGTGCCGCGGCCGCGTTCCAGCACACGCGTGACCTGGCCGATTTTCTCGCCGGGCTTCCGGCCGCGCCGGCCGTGGAAGATGCGCACGGCGACACGATCGCCGGGCAGGGCGGTGTTGGTTTCCTCGGGGAAAACCTGCAGTGCCGGGTCGCGCGGGTCGCCGGGTCCGCCGTCCGCACCCTCGAGCACTACGAAGGCGGAGCCGCCGGCGCGGAACTGGATGCGGCCGATCACCTCGTCGGCTTCCAGGCGTTGCAGGGCGGGTGATTCGGGGGCGACATGCCGCTGGGCCGGGGTGAAGATCGGGCGTTCGGCGACCACGGAGTTTTCCGGTTTCCCGCCGCTGTCGCGCAGTTGCAGCCGTTCGCCCTTCAGCTTGCGGGCGGTCCCGCTGGCGAGCAGGCGGCGCACCTCATGGGCGAGCATGGCCCGTTGTTTCTTGTTCAGGCCGAGTTGGCGGACCAGTTCGGATTCGTTGACCGGAGAGTAATGGGGCTCGCGCAAATGGGCGAGCAGACGTTCACGTAGATTCATGTTAAGATCCTGTGCCGCAGCGCGCAGGCCGAGCTTTGGGATTGGACGTACGAAACATGTTAGGCTAACTTGGGGCGATGAAAATCGTCCACGTGGCCAGTGAATTGTTCCCCTACATGAAGACTGGCGGGCTGGCGGATGCCGTGGCCTCCCTGGCGGGAACCATGGCGGATCGCGGACACGAGGTGGCGGTCTTTATTCCCGGCTACCGCAGCGCCGTGGATCATCCCGGCGCGAAGAACGCCGAACGCACCTTCCGCATCCGGATCGAACTCGGGACCGAGCTCATGTCCGGCGAGGTCCGGGTCTTTTCACCCCGCAAGAACCTCAAGGTCCATCTCATCTGCCGCGATGAATATTTCGACCGCCGCAATCCCTACGGCAACGGCGAGCGCGACTACGAGGACAACGCCGACCGCTTCATCTTCTTTGCGAAGGGCGCGATCGAGGCGCTGCGGCTATCCGATTTGCAGGCGGACGTGGTGCATGCCCACGACTGGCAGGCGTCACTCGTCCCGCTCCTGCTGCGCGACGCCGAGCGCCGTCACGGCGTGACGCTCGCGATGAAGACCGTATTCACCATTCACAACATCGCGTTCCAGGGTGTCTTCCCGTCCCGCGTGTTTCCGCGCACGAACCTGCCCGACGAACTCAACAACATCGACGGCCTCGAATACTACAACCAGATCAACCTGCTGAAGGGCGGCATCCTCTTCGCCGACCGCGTGACCACGGTCAGCCCGCGTTATGCGCAGGAAATCCAGACCCCCGAATTCGGCTGCGGCCTCGACGGCGTGGTGCAGACCCGGGCGGAAGACATCAAGGGCCTGCTCAACGGCATTGATGCGGCGGTGTGGAATCCCGCGGTGGATGCGCTCCTGCCGGCGCGCTATTCCTCCGCCAACATGGCCGGCAAGGCGGTCTGCCGGACCGCCCTGCTCAAGTCGCAGTCGTTTGACGTCAAGTTCACCGGCCCCATCTACGGCATGGTCTGCCGCCTCGCCGAGCAGAAGGGCATCGACCTGCTGCTGTCCAACGCCGATTTTTTCCTGAACCAGAACTGCCGCCTCATCATCCTCGGTTCGGGTGAAAAACGCTACGAGGAGGCGCTGCAGGCCCTCGCGAACCGCGCGCCGCAGCGCATCGCGCTCTGCGCGAAGCACGACGAGGCCATGAGCCATCTCATCGAGGGCGGGTCGGACTTTTTCATGATGCCGTCGCTCTTCGAGCCCTGCGGCCTGAACCAGATGTATTCGCAGGCCTACGGCACCATTCCCCTCGTGAGCAAGGTGGGCGGTCTCGCGGACACCGTCACGGATGCGGACACAGATGCGGTCAACGGCACCGGCCTGACCTTCCCGCCGACCAATGAGGGATTGGCGGACGGATTGAAACGTTCGCAAAGGCTCTTTGCCGACAAGGCGCGACTGGCGGCCGTGCAGAAGCGCGGCATGGAACGCGATTTTAGCTGGGCCCAGGCGGCCGCGGCCTACGAGCAGCTCTATCAGGACTCGCTCTGAACCGTGGCATCCGATCCGGTTCTTCTCTGGTTTCGCCAGGACCTTCGCCTGCAGGACAACCCTGCGCTCCATGCCGCCCTCGTGTCGGGCGGCCCGGTCATCCCGGTTTACATTTTCGATGATGCGGGCGAGGGCCGCTGGCCGATGGGCGCCGCGTCCCGCTGGTGGCTCCACCACGCGCTGACCGCGCTGGACGCCTCACTCCGCCACCTGGGCTCGCGACTCATTTTGGCGCGGGGGCCAGCGCTGCCAGTGCTGCAGGAGATGCAACGCACGACCGGTGCCAAATCCCTTTGCTGGAACCGGCGCTACGAACCGGCGGCCATCGCCCGCGACAAGGAGATCAAGGCGCAATTCACCGCCGCGGGGATCGACGCCAAAAGTTTCAACAGTGCGCTGCTGTTCGAGCCGCACACGATTGCGAACAAGCAGGGCGGACCATTTCAGGTGTTCACGCCGTACTGGCGTCATTGCCTCGCCTTGCCGGTGGCCGCGCCCGTGAAATTCACGGCCAAGACCCTGCCGCTACCCGCGCGCTGGCCGGCCTCGCTGGATCTCACTGAACTCGGACTGCTGCCAAAGCTGCCGTGGGCCGGTGGATTTTCGCAGTCTTGGACGCCGGGAGAAACCGGGGCGCAGCAACGCTTGCGGTTGTTTCTGTCCAAACCGGTGGATGCCTACGCGGGCCAGCGCAACCTGCCGGACACCGACGGCACTTCGATGCTCTCGCCTTGGCTGCACTTCGGTGAAATCGGTCCGCGGCAGATCTGGGCAGCCTTGGAGGCACGCTCGAAGGCCACCGGGGTATTCCCCGACAGCAATGACGCGCGGGTTTTCTTAAGCGAGGTGGGCTGGCGTGAATTCGCCCACCATCTGTTGTTCCATTTTCCGTATACGCCGGAGAAACCGCTCCGCGCGGATTACGAAAAATTCCCATGGGTGGACGATCCGGGCGGCAAACTCCTGCGCGCGTGGCAGCGCGGCCGGACCGGCTATCCCATCGTGGACGCTGGCATGCGCCAGCTCTGGCACACGGGCTGGATGCACAACCGGGTGCGCATGATCACCGCCTCCTTCCTCGTGAAGCACCTGCGGCTATCGTGGACACATGGCGCGGCGTGGTTTTGGGACACGCTCGTGGATGCGGACCTCGCCAATAACACCCTCGGGTGGCAATGGAGCGCCGGCTGCGGCGCGGACGCGGCGCCGTACTTCCGCATCTTCGCCCCCGTGCTGCAGGGTGAAAAATTCGACACGGAAGGAAATTATGTCCGCCGGTGGGTGCCCGAATTGGCGCAAATGCCGGCGAAGTTCATTCAACGACCCTGGGAGGCGCCGGTAGACGTTTTGGCGCGGGCCGGGGTGTCGCTCGGCGGTAATTATCCGCGGCCCATCGTGGACCATGCGGCGGCGCGGACGGCGGCGCTGGCGGCGTTCAAGCAATTGCGCGGTGGCAAAACGGCGGACGGAGAGTAGGCTGGGTTGCTCCCATACCGCATGCCAATCCACGACGAAGTATTCGAATCCGCCATCAGCATCGCCCGGCCCGCTGCCGCGGTGTATGACTGGCATCTGCAGCCCGGCGCGTTCCTGCGCCTGCAGCCGCCATGGGAGCGGGTGGAACTGATCGGCGGTCATCCGGGCGTGACCAACGGCTCGCATGTGCGCGTGTGCAGCCGGGTGGGACCGTTTAAAACCGAATTTCTGGTCGAACACCGGGAAGTGCAGGCGGGCCGCCAGTTTCACGACGTCATGCTGAGCGGTCCCTTTGCCCGCTGGGAGCACCGGCATATTTTTGAAGCGACGGGTGCCGGTTCTTGCCGGCTGGTTGATCGCATCACCTATCGCCTGCCGGGCGGGGCGGTCGGCCGATTCCTCGGTGCGGACTTTGTCCGGCGCAAACTCGCGCGGATGTTTGCCTACCGCCAGTCCGTCACCAAGGCCGACCTTGAGACCGTGCCGGCAGGATGCAAACCCCTGACGGTGCTGGTCACAGGCGCCTCGGGACTCGTCGGCCGCAATTTGATTCCGTTCCTGCAGACGCAGGGACATGCCGTGCGGCAACTCGTGCGCCGTGCGCCGGTTTCGGCCGGCGAGATCCATTGGAATCCGGCGACCGGCGAGCTCGATGCGCGGCAGTTGGAAGGGATTGACGCCGTCGTGCATCTGTCCGGCGAAAACATCGCCGACGGACGCTGGACTCCGGCGCGGCAATTGGCGCTCCGCCGCAGCCGGTTGGACAGCACGCGCACGCTCGTGTCCGCGCTGGCCGGAATGACGCGACCGCCCCGTGTGCTGGTGAGCGCTTCGGCTGTGGGTCTGTATGGTGATTGCGGGGATGCCACCGTGAACGAGTCCCAACTGCCCGGAGCGGGTTTCCTCGCGGAGCTTTGCCGCGAATGGGAGGCGGAACTCGTGCCCGCGCGCGCCGCGGGTATCCGGACGGTGGCCCTGCGCACCGGCGTCGTGCTGACGCCGGCGGGCGGAGCGCTGGCGAAGATGCTGCCGGCGTTCCGGGCCGGGGTGGGCGGGCGGCTGGGTTCGGGCCGGCAGTGGATGAGCTGGATTGCTTTCGATGACCTGCTCGGCGCGATTCATCACATCCTGCACCAGCCGGATTGCGATGGCCCGGTTAATGCGGTCGCGCCCTCTCCCGTCACCAATGCGTATTTCACGAGCACGCTGGGGGCCGTCGTGAATCGTCCGGCCGCATTTCCCGTGCCGGCCTGCGTGCTCCGGGCGCTCTTCGGTCGCATGGCCGACGAGGCCCTGCTGGGCAGTACCCGGGCGGTCCCCGGGGTCTTGCAGCGCACCGGGTACGTTTTCAGGTTCCCGCAGCTCGAACCGGCGCTGCGGCATGGATTGGGCGCTCAACGGGTAAGATTGAGGGGCTGGTGAACCGTTAAGGTCGCGAAGGGCGGCGCAGGTTTCGCGATTTTGTCATTCTTCGGCTGCGCCTCAGAATGACTGACAGTGGCGGGCATGGCACCGTAGCGAGAAATGCAAACTCACGTCTGCTACGTGGTTCAAAACTTAGGCTTCCCATCAGACCGTCGGGCTGTAGGTTCGTCGTTTTATGCAGAAAACCTTTGTCATCTATAAACCCGATTGCATGCAGCAAAAGCATGTCGGTGATGTGCTTGCCCGCTTTGAAAAGGCCGGCTTTGCCATCATCGGCTGCAAGATGAGCCGCCTGAGCCCGGCCATCCTGCGCGAGCATTATGCCCACGTGGCCAGCAAGCCCTTCTATCCCGAGATCGAGCAGTTCATGAGTTCGACCCCCGTGGTGCTCATGGCCCTGCAGGGTGACAACATCGTCGCCCGCGTCCGCGACCTGCTCGGCCCGACCGACTCGCGCAAGGCCGCCAAGGGCACGATCCGCGGAGACTACGGCACCGACATGATGGTCAACGTCGTGCATGCCTCCGACAGCGATGAGAACGCCGAGATCGAGATCGCGCGCTTCTTCAAGGCCGACGAATTGTACACCGGCTGACGCAGGCGAAACTCCTTCGAAAGAGTAAAGGCCGGCCGTTGATTCGGCCGGTCTTTTTTGTGGTATGAGGCAGCGTGAGGCTTGGGGGTAGGAGCCTGCTTGCAGGCGATGGCTTGAATGTAGGGGCGCACCTCGTGTGCGCCCGATCACGCCGCAAGCGCGAATCATTCGGGCGCAGTCAAGCTGCGCCCCTACCTATAGCCGCCAACAGGTTCCTGTTTATGCAATGATGCCTTGGCGCCTCAAATTGACCCAGCCGTCTGCGCTTTCCGCTGTGCCAGTTCCGCCTTCACTTTCATCATCGAGTCCTGTGAGACGGGGTAGCGGATCGCGATGGGAATCACGAGTGAGGCGAAGAGGGCGCCCAGGCCGAAGGTCAGCAGGACGAGCCAGCGGATTGCCTCCGGGGTTTGCTCGTCGCTGCCGTTCACGAAACCAACCCACGAGAGGCAAGCGCTCGCGGTGAAGACCGAGATGGACAGGATCAGCTTCGTCGAGAACGCGAAGATGGCCGCGTAGCCGCCGTCCTTGCGGATGCCCGATTCCAATTCATTGATTTCGGCGACGTCGGCGATCATCGAGCTCGCAAGCGAGGAGAAGAGGCCGACGCCGAACCAGTTGAGCATGTCGCAGCCGCCAAAGACGATCACCGCGATCGGCACCGTGATGTCGCCGAAATGCCAGACGGTCGTGGGCAGCAGGAAGCCGCCGAGAAACACGACGGCCGCCGTGAAGTCGGCGGTCGCGGCGATCCCGGCGCCGATGCAAACGGCCTGTTTCTTGTCCACGCGCTTTTCCAGCACCACGCCGACGAGACCGCCCAGGCCGCACAGCACCATGCCGCCGCCGTGGATGATGGTCTTCTGCAGGGCGGTCAGGTGCATGAAGTACACGTAGAGGTACATCTGCAGCGTTGCGACAAACACGGCGCCGGTCATGCCGATGCACATGAAAATGACGATCGGCCGCAGGTAGCGGTCCTTCATGATCTCCCGGAAATCACGGTAAAAGGCCCCGAGGCTGTTGCCCGTGCCGGTCACGATTCCGCGGGTGTCGGTGATGTGGTGGCGCGTGGCGAACACGACGACGAAGGTGAAGACGACCGTGGCGATCGCGAAAGCCGAGCCCATGTGCAGGTAGTTGGCCACGACACTCGTGGCCTCCGGACCGCCGGGCGTGTCGGGGAAGAACAGGGACCACGCGAGGGCCGGACCGCAGAGGTTGACCAGCATGTTGAACGCCGTCCGCGAACCCTGCAGCAGGGTGCGCTGGTGATAGTCGGTGCAGACTTCGTAGCCGAGGGCGACATACGGCACCGCAAAGATGGCATAGGCGGTGCGGCAGAGCAGGTTCAGCGCCATCACGTACGGGAACAGCAGATGGCCCTCGATCACGAAGCTGGGTATGGCCCACAGAAAATAGAACGATACCGCCATCATCAGGCCGCCCAGCAGGATATAGGGCTGCCGCCGGCCCCAGCGCGTGTGGGTGTTGTCGCTCAGGTGCCCGATGGCGGGATCGACCAGGGCATCCCAGATGCTGGCGATGGCAAACGCCACCCCGGCCTGCGCGAAGGGCAGACCCAGCGCCTGTGTGTAGTACAGCATCGCGAAGGCCGAGATGCCGTTCATGGTGAGCGACGTCGCGCCTTCACCCAGTGCATAACCGAAGATTTCACCGCCGCGGGTTTTCGGGTTAAGGGGCGCGTTAGTCATTCGGGAAACGAGGTCGGACTGGAATGGCCGGCAATGTCAGTTCGTTTTCCGGGGCATTACGAGAGTATCCCGTTAGTGCCCGGTGATAGCAGTCCCATGAACGCAGCCCGGGGCCGAGCTAATGGGCATCGAAACCGGAAGCTGCGCTACGTCCGGAACTCGTCTGTCTACCGCTTGAGCGCGTACGGGCTGGTTCCAAACACCCGGCGAAAATAGTCCTTCGCCCGGCGGCGGCTCGGTTTCATGAACCAGGCTTTTCGCTCCGGTGATTGGAAGCGGTAATCATGGGAGGCGAGATCAATGTCAGTGATGGTGCGGGCGTCCCCCAAGTCATTGAGGAATTCCCGCTCAGCGGTGAAGGGGTCAAAGCTGAGCTTGACCCGCAGCCACCACCATAGCCGGGCGGGCAGGGGATAGACATTACGGAAGATGACGGCCAGGACTTCATCTTTCCCGATACCCTCAGCGGACAGCTTTTCTCGAACAGTCATTTGGTGCATGGTGAAATGAATCGGCGGGCATCGGCCCGCGACGATCTTTCAGTACCGGCAGAATACCCGCCGCGGCGTCATGCGTCTATACCGTGAACACCTCCGGGGAAGCGGACACGCCGCTCCGACAGTATCGTTCCGCCACCCGTGCCCCGACTGAGAACGGCCATACGAGGTTTAATTATCCTGGGTAGCGACTGGCCTCCGGACGGTCGGTTCAGGCTGCGTTTGCCATTCACGGCCCGTCCGGAGGCCGGGCCCTACCCATCGAGGCAATTCGCTGTTTTGGCGTGTTACGCCTGCGAGTAATTATCAGCAGGGCATTTTTTCCATGGGTAACGCCGGCAGAGCGCCCAAAGCGCCACGCCGCAGACGCCACCGGCGGCGTGGGCCGTCGTGGCGATGCGCACCGTCGGATCCGAGAAGGCGATCAGGCCGCCGCCCGCGCCGCCCCGCAGGGTTTCGATGGCGATCTCGGCCACGCAGACGAGCAGCACCGCGGGCCAGAGCCAATCGGTCCGGTTCCGGTGCCAGGATTGGAGGACATGGAAGACGAACAGGCCCAGATTGAACGCCGACAGTCCGGCGTAGTAGGCGACGTCCGGGTCGAATAAATACATCATCCCGGAGATGAGCAGCGGTATGAGGAAGAAAGTCAGCCGACGGAACGCAACGCGCGGCCAGGCGACGACCCACCCCAGGTAAAGCAGAACGGCCGTGTCGACGGCGCAATGCGGCCAGCCAAAGTGCACCAGATGCCCGGTCCAGAGCCGCCACCACTGTCCGCCCGCGATAGCGCTGCGATCGAAAATCAGGGCCGCGGACCAGGCCGGGGTGAAGGCGCCGGCGATTTGGATCGCCACTGCGGCCACGGCCGACCCCAGAAAAATCCAGGGGAAAACGGCCTGATCACCACCGGTCCGACCGCGACGGAACCAACGGAAGGGTTCCGGTGCGCTGACCGCCGGTGCGGCCATCGCGGGTCGGGCTTTGTCCTGGTTGCAGCTATCCATAAAAAGTCCGGGCCGCTCCATTGCTGGAGCGGCCCGGAATGCGGTCGGGATTACGGTTTGGAGAGTCTCCGCCGCAGCAGGCCGAGTCCGGCGATGGCGGCGTAGAACCAGTAGCTCAGATCACCACCCTGCGAGCCCGGACGATCGGTGCTGGCAGTCGCCGGAGGTGCGACCACCGCCGTGACGGTGGAGGGCGGAGCGCCGGCGACGACGCGATAGCCGGCCATGGGCACGGCAGCTTCGCGCAGGCCACGGGCGTTGTCCGCGGCCTTGGGCTGATTGGCCGCGACCCTGATGCTGCGGGTCTCGATGTACTCCTGCGCGGTGTCAAAGTTGCCAACATAGGTGATGCTCACGAGCGGATTGCTGAAGTACGGCTGGATGTGCTCCAGGCCCCAGAAAGTCATCATCGTGCCATAGCCCACCTGCGTGGTGGTCGTGCCCGTGCTGCCGGTAACCGTGAACGGATGGGTCCAGGCATAGCCGTAGCTGTACACATTGTTGCCGTCGGCCGCGCCGCTGTAGGCCCGGTCATGGAGCGCACCGAAGTTATGGCCCATTTCATGAATATAGACGTACCACGGAGCCTGCCAGTAAGCGGTCGAGTTGTGCCCGGGATTCTCGGCGCGGCCGGAAGCGCCGGCCGGCTGGAAGTTATTGAAGATAAACAGGACCTGGTCGGCGACGGCCTGATTGCCCTGTTCCCGGACGGTGGCGCCGAGCGGTGTGGCCAGGTTGCCCATCGCGTTCAAGTCAGCGAGCGTATCACCGGTGCTGGTATAACCGGTCGCCTTGACGGCACCGGCATAGCGCCACTGGAGGTTGGTCACGCCGGAGTTCTTCAGGACCAAATTGCCATTCTCGACCACGGCGATGCCGTAGGCCTCAAGGCTCATCAGGTCAGCCGCCGTGGCCGTGGCCTCATCGTACAGGAAGAGCACGCGGGACAGGACCGAGGAGGCATCGCTGGTATTGGGGCTGCCGGGCAGGAGGACGAAGGCTTGCTCGATGGTGCCGCACAGGCCCACGGCGGACTTCACCGTCGTGGTGACGACGTTGCCGCGGATCCGGACATCGTATTCCTTGATGCCGTTTTCCATGAGGGAAACGATCATATCGATGTTGGGACCGCGACCCACGGTGACGAGGCTTTCGCCCGGGATCACGCTGCGGCCCACGCCGACGGTGTAGGTGCCTTCCACATGGTACTCCATGTTGAAGATGACCCGCACGCCGGGGACGGGGGCGACCTCAAACTGCGGGGGCTTGTGGTCCGACCAATTGGCGACGGGCGCCGTGAGCGTCGGCAGGACGGCGAGGATGGCCGGATGGACGGTGGCAGCCGCCGCGCTGATCGTGATGGTCAGGCTGGCGGTGCCGGTGCCGACGGCGTTGGTGGCGCCCAGGGCCACGACGGTGGCCGCGGCGGTCGTCGGCGTGCCGGAGAAGACACCCGTAGTGGTGTTAAACGACAATCCAGCGGGCAGGGGGGCCGCGGCAAAGCTGGTCGGCGTGCCCGAGGCAGTGACCGTGAAGCTGAACGGGGTGCCGACCGTGCCGGCGGCCGTCAGCGGACTGTTGGTGATGACCGGGGCGACCCCAGCGGCGGCCACGGTGATCGTCAGCGTGAAGTTCGCGCTGGTGCCGGTGCCGTTCGTAGCGGTGAGGGTCACAACGGTGACCGCGGCGGTCGTCGGCGTGCCCGAAAAGGCACCGGTCGTGGTGTTGAACAAAACCCCGGCGGGCAGCGGCGAGGCGGTGTAGCTCGTGGGCGAACCCGCCGCGGTGGTGGCGTAGGCGAACGCGGTGCCGACGGTGCCGGACGCGGTGGTCGCACTGTTGATGACGGGTACGCCCTGCGCGTTGAAGCTCTGGTTCAGCCAGTTGGTGTCAAAACCCGGGCCGGACTGCTTGGCCTGCAGGGTGATTACGCCCGGCGTCAGCGGGGTGACGGTGAAGACGCCCGCCACCGGACCACTGATCGTGGCGGTGCCGGTCGAACTGGCGACCACGGTGAGGGTGAGCGGCAGGGTGGAACTGGCCGACGGGGTGACCGTGAATGAACCGGCGCTGATCAGCCGGTCGGCGATGGCCGGGAAACTGATGGATTGCGCGGTGGCCGTGAGCGAGCCGCTCACAAAAAACTGCGTGCTGCCCCAACCCACGCCGGTGCCTGTCGCATCCGGGGTGTAGGTCAGCGTGTCAAAGACGCCGCCGAGATTGGCGATGTCCGAGATCGTCCTGGTCCCGGCCACGAGGCTGGGATTCAGCCGGCCGAGGATGGTGTTGCCGGTGCCGCCCGGACCGGTGTCCTGGCGCAGATAATAAAACTGGTTGGCCGGATTGCCGCCGAGGGCGTCGGTCATCCAGGCCAGCGTGGTGTAACCGGTGGCGCCAAATGCACCCACGGCGGTGTCCAGATCGATGGTATCAAGGGAGCCGCTGGTCAGCGCCGGGATCATGTAACCAAACTGGGTGTGGTTACTGGCGTCGGTGCGGAGGTAATACATGCTGTTGGCCGGATAGGACGCAGCCGGGGTCGAGGCATAGGTCAGGGCGAAGTAGCCCGAGAGACCGGTGTTGGCCGGGGTGCCGGCGACTCCGCCGGGCGCGGCCCAGGACATCGGCTTCAAGTCCCGGATCAGGGAGGAGGTGCCGGTGCCGGGGGTGATCTGCGCGAAGTAGTCCGTGCCGCCCCGGTGGTTGATCATGTAGAACTGGAAGGCCGAGCCGAAGCCAAGGTCATCGGCCGCGAAGGCCAGGCCGGAGTAGGAACCGGCCGGACTCAGCACCACCAGTTTGGCGGCGACATCCGCGTAGGTGTTGACCTGCGAGGGGAAGGTGAGGGCGCCGTAGCTCGAGAAGGCCGTGGCGGCCGTGGGCGGAACCGCCGCCCCGCTCACGCTCAGGGCGTAGAACGCGACCGAGTTGGGCGAACCGTCGAGTGGCACATCGCCGGCCACGTAGGCCAGGCCGGCGAGGTTGTCGCCAACCGTACCCGCCTGATTGCCGACGACACCGATGCGTTCCGTAACAGTCGCAACACCCAGACCATTCAGGGCGACGGACGATATCTTGTCGGTCTGGGCTGCGGCCTGACTGAAGCCGAAGGCCGCAAGGGCCGATAATACGAGGATTCTGGTTTTCATGATCTGCGTTTTTGCAGGGGAAGCGTTCCCCTGATATTGGAATTTTTCTGGCTGGGCTGTTGCTCGCTTTGTGCCGCCGGCTCCCACGCTTCTTTGGCTGCAAAGGGAGCGGCTGCGATTGATTGAAGTGCGCGGAAGGTACTTCCTCTCGCCGTTTTGGACTATGGGTTGTAACCCGCTGGGGTGATGACCTACCGGCGCGGGTCAGCCATGGCTTTCCGGCGTGCCGGAGTACCGCGGGTGAAATCCGGTGGGTTTTACCCCATACATTCCCTCGACGCGTCCGGCTATGCTGCGGGCAGAGAAAACCAACGGCAGATCCGGGCGCACCTCCGCGCCGCGGGTCATTGGTCCACCCGGCGGCCGCGCCATTGCGCTCCGCTAAAAACAAAACCATCCCATGAAAGCAAAATTCAACCTCATTGCCGGCACTCTGCTTGCCGTTTGCATCTCACTGCCGATCCTGGCCCAGTCCGATCCCGAGCGCGGCCGCGTTGGCCCCGTGGGCAAGGAAAAGGCCATCAATTCGTACATCCAGATCGAGATCAGAAATTTCCAGGACGATGTCCTGGGTCGCATTGATGACCTGAGCCTCGACCTCATCAATGGCCGCATCGTGGGCGTGCTGGTTGCCTCCGACAAATCGCTGGAAGTCGGCGAGAAAATCGTGTCGGTCCCGCCGCTCGCGCTCTACTCCGACGTGGTCAACAAGGTCTACCGGCTGAACGTCAGCACGGAGGACTTCAAGGCCGCCCCCGCGGTGGACATGGCCAACTGGGTTGCGTCCGGTCACAGCAAGCGCGTGGCCACCTACTACAATTATTTCGGCCAGGAGCCTTACTTTCTGGAGGAAGGCGAACAGGTCAGTGTGAACGACAGCCGTCCCAAGGTGCCGTTGGGCTACATCGAGCGGGTCAACGCCATTCTGGATCTGCCGGTGGGCAATTACCAGGGCGTGAAGTTCGGCAAGGTGTGGTCCCTGACCCTCGACATCCCCAAAGGGCGGATTCTCAACGTCATCATTCTGGCCCCGGGCAATTTCATGACCAAGAGCATCGTCCCGGCGATGGCCCTGGATTTCAACGCCACCCGCGACGGCCTGCTGATTGATGACACCAAGAAGGAATTCGCCGATGAGCCGCGCTACATCTACACGCCGGCCCAGTACGGCCAGGACGCCTATTATCACCGCGAATCCTACAAGGGTCCGCGCACGGCGGTCGCGCTGGAGCAGGGCGACAGTTACCGGGACATCGACCGGACCGTGCTCATCAACCGGAACATCCGCACCGCGAAGATCAACGGCCGGAACGTGCAGGTCGGCACCCTGAACGGTCGCGTGACACTGCGCGGCTGGGTCTACACCGAGGACGACAAGCGCCGGATCGGTGAAATCGCGATCGCGGCTGCGCGACTCGAAGTCGTCGACAACCAGATCTATGTCGGCAAGCCCGCGAAGAACTAAGGCTGGCGCAACATTAGTGTGGCATTCATTCGAAGCCGGCAGGGCGGGTCATTTGACCCGCCCTCCTGCTGTTTCATCCGCCGTGAAAGCCAGTAGGGCGGGTCTCTGACCCGCCATTTGACTTCACAACCGCAATGAATCGTTTCGCAGGCAGGTCACAGACCTGCCCTACTTCAAGCATGGATTCACCTGCGACCGGCTGGCTACGTCAGGCCGGCGTCCGTGTCATCAAGTGGTGGCCGGCGAAAATGCTGGGCACGACCCTCGGCATGACCGGTTTCTTCATGCTCTATTTCTGGGTGCTCAATCATCCGCGGCATCCGGTCATCCTTGTCCCGCTCACGGCGGTGGACCGGTGGATCGGGTTTTGGCCCGGGGCGCTGCCGCTTTATTTGTCGCTGTGGCTGTATGTGTCACTCGCTCCCGCACTGCTGATCGTCCGCCGCGAACTCGTGTCCTATGGGCTTGCGGCGCTGGGACTGAGTCTGGTTGGGCTGGGGTTCTTCCATGTCTGGCCCACGGCTGTCCCGCGTCCGGACATCGACTGGTCGCAGCATCCCGGCCTGGCCTTTCTCAAGTCCGCCGATGCCTCGGGCAATGCCTGTCCGTCCCTGCATGTGGCCTTTGCCGTTTTCACGGCCATCTGGCTCGGACGCCTATTGCCGCAGATGGGCGCGGGGCGGCTGCTGCTCCTGCTCAACTGGCTTTGGTGCTTGGGCATACTTTATTCCACCATCGCCATCCGTCAGCATGTCGCACTCGACGTCCTGGCCGGGACTGTCCTCGGCGCATTGTTCGCGTGGGTGCACCTGCGTTGGGTGCGCCGTGCCGGGAACGACACCGCGTAGTGCCGCGCTTCAGCCGGCACTGGTTCG
>CAZFHG010000031.1:0-23006 GCA_964518665.1 uncultured Opitutaceae bacterium
GGTGAGGGGGACGGCAGTTGGGAGCGCGACCGTCCTCGGTCGCAATCGTGCACATGCCAATCCTCCACTCGCTCACGCTCGTAGCTACACCAATAGGAGCCCCCTGGGAGCGCGGACGGCTCGTCCGCAATCTTCGTCGGGTGCGGGCGGGCCGCCCGCGCTCCCAAGTGGGTCAATCCACTCGCTTACGCTCGTAGCTACGAATCATTCAATTCACTTGCCGATGAGCTTCCGCAGCCAGCCGGGTTTTTGGGCCGAGGCGACGGCGGGCAACGGGACTTCCGGCACGCCGAGGAGAGGTTCGAAGTGGCCGGCTTTCTTGTAGAGGATGACGACATCCTGCATGCCCCAGGCTTCCTCGAGGTAGGCGCGCATGATGACATCGGGGTAGCGCTGCAGGACGCGCATCAGCCACTCGGGTGAACTGAGGGCGAGGCCGTAGTCCTCCTCCGGCGTGCTTTCGAAATAGCGCTGGTAGGCGAAACCCGTCCGGGCGTATTCCTCCAGCAGGGCCGGCTTGTCGATGTTCTCGGCGATGTTGCGCCGGCCGCGCGCGAGCAGGCTCGAGACGGTGCGGCCCTGGGTGGTGAACACGATGACACCGCATTCGCGGACCCAGTTCACCAGGCAGTCGAGGGTGCGAAGCCAGCGCTCCTGGTTCAAATGGGTGACGAGGGAGCCGACCCAGATGAGGTCGAACTGGGATTTGAAAGGTAACGCGCGCAGGTCGGGTTCGGAGTAAACCGGTTTCGTACGGAACTTGCTGGCACAGAAATCCACCCCGGCCCGGTCGAGGTCGCAGGCGGTGATGTTCGCGTAGCCGTAGTGGGCGCGCAGCCAGCGGAGCACCCGGCCGTGGCCGCAGGGCAGATCGAGGATGTCCGGGTAGTGCGGCTTGTCGCAGAGTTCGCCGGAGAAGTGGATCAACTCCAAGGCCCGGCGCCCGAGGTCGAAATACTGTTCCTCGAGGCCGGCCGTCATCATGCCGTCGCCTTGGGCGATGGTGCGGTCAACCGCCAGCTGGGAAAAATCGTAGAGCGGACGCATGCAGGTCCTAGCTCTCCGCAAGGTTGCGACCGGTGCAAGCGGAGAATCTGAAACCTGCCGACCGGTCTTCGCGGAGTTACAAAACCAATTTCAACACCACTTCGCCGTCCATCACCTGACCGGTCGGGATGAAACCCGCTTTGCGGTAGAATGGCTCCGGGCTGCCATCGGCGGGCACACAGGAGACCAGGATCTCCTTGGCCCGCGGCAGGGCGCGGATGTGGTCGATGATCAACCGCAGGGCCTTGGTGCCGTAGCCGAGGTGCTGATAGCGCGTGTCGATCATGAAACGCCAGATGTAGTACTCCGGGAGGGCGGGATCGAGGCTGAGCATGACGAAGCCCACCGGGGTTTCATCCGCGTGGATGGCGCGGAACCAGGCCTTGGGCTCAAAATACGCCTGGGCGATGGAGACTGCGTTGCTGGCGACGAAGGCCTCCTGGGCGGGCAAGACCTGCAGTTTGCAGATGGCGCACACGGTGTCGGCGGTGATTTCGCGCAGGGAGATGACAGGGGTCGGTGAGGTCATGCGGATAGGGTGGCTTGGTGGGATGCGGCAGGAGCATGGAGGATGGCTCCCGGTAGCTGGCGGCGACCGCTCCCGCCCAGCCCTACAAACGGTTTGCCTGATGGCAATCCTGCGGTCTTCCTCGACGCCAACCCCAGACCACACCCATGAAATTCCGTCTCATCGTTTGCATCGCCGGACTGGCCTGTATGGCCGGTGCGGGACTTTTCGCGGCGGAACCGAAACCTGCGCCCGAGGAGATCACGGAGCTGGGCGAACAGATGGACCGGATTAGCGGGGCCTTCCGCAAACTGCGCCGGCAGGCGGGGGATGCGACGATGAATGTGGTTTCCATTGAATTGATCGGGGTGATGCGCCAGGCCGCGGAGACGGCGCAGACCTTTGTCCCCGCGAAAGCCGCGGATCTGCCGGAGTCCGAGCGGGCCAAGTTCACCAAGGCTTATCGGGTGCAAATCGACAAGCTGCTGGCGGCCTTGGGCAAAACGGAAGCGGCTTTCAAGGCCGGGGACAACGCCACGGCGGTGAAGCTGGTGGGCGAATTGGCCGACCTGCAAAAGGCGAGCCACCGGGAATACCGGAAGCCCTCGCCCTGAGGGGCGGCGGACGCGCCGCCATGTAGCCGGGGTCAGCGACCCCCGGCTGCAACAACGCGGTGATGCGACTCAGTTGGGACCTCGACTGGAATCCTCGGGCGAAAGCGTGGTTTGCTCGACGTGGATGCCGGCCGATTCGAGTTCTTGCTTCAGTCCGGGCAGGAAGTGACCGGCCAATTCCTCCAACTGGAAGGTGAACTCGGTGACCTGGTTGTTGTCGCTGAGAAACACCAGGATGTCGGCCAGTTCGGCAATATCGTCGTCCAGGAAATACTCCTCGATGACGGATTGGTTGCCTGCAAGGGCGAGGAGCACGGGCCAGGGCCGGTCGGCCGCCGGATCAGGCAGGCGCAGCGTGACCTGCCCATGGAGGCGGGCCCGGGCGATGCGCGTGGCGAAGGCGTCGAGCCGTTGCCACGCAAACGCGAGGTTGGCGAGACGGGCCTGCCGGAGCAGGGCCGTGCGATTGAGGATGAGTTGTTGGAAGTTCATGGTGGGTCTCCTTTTCGGCACGGATGAATTGGCGTGGCCCGGCATCGCTCGTCGCTCGATCGTGACGAATGATGCGGCGGGTGGCGGCCAACCCAGGCGTGCAATTGGGGGTGGAATGAACTGACTCGACGCGAAGGCTGGATCGTGACGGACAACTGAACGCCGCGGCCAAGCCCATGCGGCCGGACGGGACTCCTTTGCGGTGCGCTTTCCTGACGTTGCCTGACCTTGCTGACTCGGAACAGTCGCTAACGTGGAACTGACGCTGTCGTTTGCTGCCTGACTCAAATCACGATCTCAACCGTGCATCTGAACTGACATCCGACAGTCCAAACATCCGCAGGGATGGCGGTTTCGCAAGCGGTATTTCAGCAGTTGGCCGATTTTTATTACATCGCCCGGGTAGGAGCCTGCTGGCAGGCGATGGTTTGTTGTAGGGGCGCACCTTGTGTGCGCCCTCGGGCGTCGACATGCGACGGCCCAAATCGCCTGCTCCAAGGATATTTACCCCAGCAGATCCGGTGACACCAACCAACGCACGCCCCAGCGGCTACCCTCCCGCTCCAGTGCGAGCACGGCGCATTTGCGCATCACAAGGACCGGCGGTTCAACGGAGCCGGCCACCAGCAACGAAGCCAGGGCGCTGAGGTGCGGTTCATGGCCCACCAGCGCGAGAGATGGGCGGCACGTCCGCAGCTTGGCCGCAATGATTGCAGGATCATCGCCCGAAGTGAGTCCGGGCACGGCTCGTAGTTTCACTGGCAGTTTCAGACGACCGACCAGCAGGGCGGCGGTATCATGGGCGCGGAGCAACGGGCTGTGCCAGACCTCCGCGGGTGCAAAGTCCCCGGTGCGCCGTAGAAAACGCGCCATGGCCCGGATCTGCTTCCGGCCGCGGGCACTGAGCGGTCGATTGGCATCGTCCAAGCCATCTTCTGCGTGGGCATGGCGGATGAGGTAAAGACAGAAGTCCGGCGCGGCTTTCATTTCAGGCGAGGTACAAAATTCCCGGCCGGATCGTTTCCGCCAATGTCATGCCGGCGAAGCCGGTGGCTTCCATGCGCATGCCGGCCCAGCAGCGGAGACCGTGCTGCACCAATGGACGGCCGTTATCGGCCGCCATGACGCCAAGGCGGCGGGAATATTCGGGCGTGGCGACCACGCGGCACAGGTCGTTGAGGGCGGATGCAAGCGGCGGAGACCGATCACCTTGATTCGCGGCGAACAAAAGCGTCTGCACCATGCCGATGCTCTTGGCGTTGTCCCAGATATCCTGGATGGGCCACCACGTGTTGCCGTCCAAGGCGGCGAGCAGTCCGGCGCGGCCGTGGACGCGATGATGCAGGGCCCGGGACACCCGGGCGCGGAAGTCCGGATCCTTGGCGTGGTGCCAGGTCGTGATGAAACCTTCGTCGTAGTACCACTGGTCACCGAAGTGGAGCCGCTCCAGCACGAAGGGTTGGCGGTTGTGCACCAACCAGTGCGGGGCGCGGCCGAGCATGCGTCCGTCGGTGCGCCAGTCCTTGAGCAGGAAGCCAATGGCCCGCTGGGCGATGTCCAGGTAACGCGATTCACCGGTCACGCGATAGGTGAGGGAGAAGGCGGCCGCCTCGATGGCGGTGGCGCAGGAATAGATTGCAGTATACGGCGGCCAGAAGCCGTCGGAGAAACCGCCGGAGCTCTGCTGAAACTGCGGGGCCCAGTTGTCGCAAAACCGGCGCAGGGCGGCGAGGTAGCGTTTTTGACGGGCACCGGTGACGGAGGCGGTGGCGATGGCGAGCGTGGAGACCACCGAACCGATATCCGAGAGCGGCTGCCGTTTTCCGGCCATGATGGCCGCAACCTCGCGGCGGGGCATTGAGCGGGTGGGCCGGCCGCGCAAGGAGGCGGTCCAGGCGCCGTTCGGCAGTTGTTCATCCACGAAAACATCCAGGGCCTTGACCGCGGCCTGCCAGTATTCCCGGCGCCCGAGCAGTTGGTGACCCGCCAGCAGGGCGCGCATCGGCATCGAGGCCGTGTACCAATAGCCTCCACTTGGATTGTAGGTGTCACCGAGGAAACCGCCGGGCTGACGGTGGGAGAGCAGCCAGTCGCAGATGCGACCGAGTTCCCGGCTGGGATCTGGCGCGCGTCCACGGTGCAGCGTCCGGCGGGCGGGCATGACGGCGGGTGGGGCGGTGCGGAAAACCGGACGCAAGGTCACTGCCCGGGGACTGCGAACCTCGATGGTATTCACGAGGAATTCGCGGCCGGCTTGCGGTGTGAACTTGAGGTTCAGTTGGTTGTTACTGGACCGGGCGCCGAAGGTGTGCCGCACGGCCCGTCCGAGGGGCAGCCGCACTTCGGGGAGGATGCAGGTGCCATTGACAGAGACGGAGTAGGGGCCGCAGCCCGCGTCGCGCGAGAACGCGGTGAGCGTCACCTCATAGTCACCGTCGGGCAGGCCGAGGCACAGCGTCGCCGGCGCGGAACCATGCACATAACCTTCGTGGCGGGCGTCGCGGATATTGAGGCCGGCGCCTTCATTCACGGGATCCAGCCAGCAGTAGCAGGGATTCGTGTAGAGCCGCGAAAGGAGGATGTAGCCGGGATAACGGCGCTGATAGACATTGCCGAATTGCAGGGCGAGGACGCGGCGCATGGGGCTCAGCTTTTCTGGTGGCGCACGCGCTGACCGCCGAAGGCATCGATGGCCCGGTAGCCGGGGGTGTATTCACCGCTGTGCGGCGTGCCGGCCGGGATGTAGCACTCGTCGCCGGGTTTCATGGTCACCCGACGGTCGCCGATCATGCCGGTGAAAGTGCCGGCGAGTACCACAGCGTACTCGTCGTAATTATGCGTATGTGTTTCACTCCGGCCGCCCTTCTCGCATTGCCAAAGGACCATTTGGGAGCCGTCGCGACCTTCGAAGACGAAGCCTTCCAGGCCGCTGGCAGGATTCGGTTGCTGCACCGCGTTGGCGGGGTGGCGCATGAATGCAGGGAATTCCTTCATGGTAGCAGGGCGGTGAATAGACCGCAGGGGGTTGGGAGAACGCTCGCAGCGAAGCGGCAATTCACCCTCAACCCAAGCCGCAAATCCCAGGTCTGTTCGCTCGGTATGTGTGATGTCATTCAGGGGTGGGTGCGAGCATGGGCTTGTTTTCAAAAACTCCAATCAGGCTAGAGGCGGCAACGGTAGGCAGCCCGCTTGCGGGCGCGGGTTGGGCGCGAGCAAGCTCGCTCCTGCCTTTCCGGAAAATGGATGCTGGAGCCGCACCTAATTGCAGCATCGACCGGGGCGGTGACTTTGCCATGGTCGCTCATCGCACACGGCAAATGAACGCCCTCAATCAAAGGTGGATGTCCCGGTCGCCACGCGCGGCCATTTTGGTTCTGGGATTCGTGTTGGGGTTTGCGCCGTTGGTGCAGGCCGATGTCGGCGAGGCCGGGCGCGTCGTGGCGGGGAAGTCACTCGAGAGCCTGACCGTGGGCAAAATGGTTTACCGCGATGTTGTTATCAAATCAGTCACGGCGCGGACGGTCATGTTCACGCACCGGGGCGGACTTGCCTCGATCAAGTTGCGCGAGTTGTCACCAGAGTGGCAGGAGCGTTTCGGTTACGATCCGGCGGCGGAGCAAGCGAGTGACGATGCGCTCAAGCGGGCGCAGGCGGAGCGCCAGGCCCGGCTCGCGGCGGCGGCGCAGGCGGACAAAGCGGCGCAGGCCAGGGTGGCGGCCTCCCGTTTCGAGCGCGTCCTGCAGGCGTGCGGCCAGCCGGCCACGCCGGTGGCGGAGGTGGATCTTCGGCCGAGGTTTCGTGAGTTGGAATTGCACGCCAAGAATCAGGGCCGGCGACCGAGTTGCGCGATCTTTGCGGTGGTCAGCGCCATTGAGTATATCCATGCGGAGAACACCGGGAAGGCGGAGAAATTTTCCGAGGAATATCTCATCTGGGCCACCCGCAAGTCGCTCCAGCGTCCATTCCAGGAGGAGACGGCGATGACCGGAGAGGATGCCGATGCGGGCTTTGCGCTGACGGAGGTTGTCATGGCGTTGCGCAGCTACGGAATTCCGCCCGAGCGTGCCATGCCCAACACCATGGGCCGGGCGATTGATGCCGTGGCGGAACCCGCGCCCGAGGTCATCGCGGCGGCGCGGGCCCGCACCCAGGGATCGGTGTACCAGGTGCCCGGCCGGGACAACGCCACCGTGTTGAACAATGTCATCCATGCGCTCAATGCCGGTCTCCCTGTTGCCATCGGCACCGCCTGGCCGCGTTTTTTCAATATGCGCGCGGCGCTGCTCAATTCGCAGGAGCCCAGCTACAGTCATGCCGTCACCCTGGTTGGCTACCGGTGCCCCACCGGTCGGATCGAGGACGCGACTTTCATCTTTAAGAACTCCTGGGGTGCCGACTGGGGCGCGAATGGGTATGGGTATGCGACTTACAGCTATCTGCTGAAGCATCTGCACACGGCCATTTTGCTGGAGCTTCGGAATGGATAGGTGATGGACTAATATGGATGATGGGGTCAGGCCTCTATTGTTTAATTATTTGATTTGATTACTTGAGTTGAGATTTACGGTGCCTGTAGCCCTGTATTTTATAGATTGTTTATAGGTAGTGCTTTACAGCGCTATATACTGGGCTGTAAGAGCGGTTTATTGGCATTAACCCTGCTCTCATGCGTTTGCTTTCAAGGGACCCTGAAGGAGTTCTTTGAGAAGGAGCGTCTGCCTTGGGCTATGAGTGGTCGTGAAGATAATGGCCCGAGCTACCTGTTGATCTTACCTGCCTGTACCGTGTCGGCGCGCACGAACATCCATTTCCCCCGACCGGCATCCCGCCTGTTGGGGGCAAACAGGGTCCAAGCCTGCGGCTTTTGGCCGGTGGCCGGTCCTGCAACCCAGAAAACCAGACTCCGCCACACCGCGGAGATTCCACACCATGAAAACAATGCTAACCGTCGGTCTGCTTGCACTGCCGTTGGTCCTCTCCGGCAAAGCGGTCGAAGAGACCTATATCGAGTCATATCAGGATCAGAACCGGGCGGACAGGCCCGTGCCGATTGCCGTGGTCTTGCCCGACTTGGAACCTTCCCGTGAGGATCAGACCGTACGGCTCCTGTTCGTGGTCGATGAGAACGGCACGCCGGGCGCATTTGCCCCGGTGCCAGCCAACGTCGACAGCGAGGTGGCCACCGCCGTGATCAAGGCTGTGGCACAATGGAGGTTCGTGCCGGCGCAACGCGAAGGCCGGCCCGTCGCGCGCAAAGTCGTGCTGCCGGTGAATATCGTCGTCGTGGACTGATTCTCCGCGGCAACCCTGCCGTAAAGCTCGTTCGGACTTCAGGCGGCCCCGTTGAAAGACGGGGTCGCCTTTTTCGTTTTCCCGGGCCAGGTAGGAAAAACCGGCATTGTCACCCCGGCATGGTCTGTCCAGTGCTTTTGCCATGTCCACAGTCCTCGGGCTCGATATCGGCTCCTCCTCGGTCATTGCCGGCATTCTGCGCGGTTCAAAAGTGGCATGCGAATCGCCACGCGCATTTTTCCGGTCGCGTTGCGAAGGCCCGAAGGTCGAGGTGGATCCCGACGAGTTGCTGCGAGCCGTGCGCGCCGCAATCGCCAGCTTGGGCGGACAGGCGATGAAGGTGGATGCGATTCATCTGGCCGTGATGTGTCCGGCGTGGGTGGCGCTCGACCGGAAGGGCCAGGCGCTCACGCCCATCGTGACGCATCAAGATCGCCGCAGTGTTGTGCAGGCGCAGGCCCTCGAAGCGAAATTTGGGAAGAAACGTCATTTGCAGCTCTGTGGCTGCCGTCCCTTCCCGGGCGGCATCAGCTCAACCACTTGGAGTTGGTATCTGGAGCACCAGCCCCAGCGCCTGCGTCGGGCCGACCTCGTGGGGCATCTCAATACATTTCTCCACCGGCGGATGACCGGAGCGCGCGTCACGGATCCGTCGAACGCCTCCTTCACCGGGCTTTACCGCACGCTCAAACTCGACGGCTGGAGCGAGGAACTGTGTGCCAACCTCGGCGTGAGCCGGTCCCTGCTCCCCGAGGTGCACGAGGCCGACCGCATCGGCGGCCTGATCACACCCGAGGCGGCGCGGGCCTTTGGTCTGCGCGCCGGCACGCCGATGTTCGTCGGCCTGATGGATGGCAGCGCCGGCATGCTGCTGGCGGGGGCGAAAGTCGGGCAATTGTTCAACGTCTGCGGCTCGACCGACGTGCTCGCACTTTGCACCGACCAGCCGAAGCCGCACGAGCGGCTGCTGACCCGCGCCTTGGGAGTGCAGGGCAAATGGCTGCAGGTGAGTACGCTCGCGGCCGCGGCGTCGGCCATCTACTGGGTGCGTGACCAGTGCTACCAGAGTATGCCGATCAAGGAATTTCAGGCGGAGTTCCGCCGGTTGAGCCGCGTGGGGCCGAAGGCGGCCGGGAGCGTGCGCTTCGAACCCTACATGGCCGGCGAGCGCACGAGCATCGAGCAGCGCACGGGTGCGTTCACGGGCCTGACCCTCGCGAGTACGCGGACCCAGATGCTGTCGGCGGTGATCGAAGGACTTACTCGCGCCAGCGCCGAACGCCTGCCGGTGCTCGCGGGTTGCGGCACCAAGCTGTTGCACACGGTGGCGGTCTCCGGCGGATCCGACCGGCTTGACCAGCTCATGCACCGCGACTGGCCCGGTAACTGGACCTTCCGGGCGGTGACCGATGCGACGATGCGCGGGCTCGCCATGCTGACGCCGAAGCCGCTGTGAGTTACTTCGCAGTTGCCCGCGGTCCGGCGGCTTCCTCCGTGGCGACGCGGCGCATGAACTGCTGGAAATCCGCATCCTCGCCCTCCAGCAGGGACGGCAGCAGGTCGCGAAAATCTCTGCGGCGGCACCAGTAGCGGGCGTAGTCGTCCCAAGTCTGCCACAACCGCGCGGTCTGCCGGTCCATTTTCTCCTCGTACACGAGGATATAGGCGCGCTCGAAGATGGAGATGAGGATTTCGAAGAGGATGTTCCGGCGTTCGATCTGTTCGGGATCGAAGGGCGTCTCGGGCTCGACCTTGGTCATCAGCTTCAGATCGGCGTTGGAGAGCACCAGTCGCAGGAAGTTGGAGTACTCGTCGGAGAGCTTGAGGTAGAGTTCCTCGTCATCGTTAACGCGTTCCTTGCGCTGTTCCTTGGTGAAAACCCAGATGGCGAAGGGCAGGCCGATGATGGTCACAAGGTAACTGAGGCCTTCCAGATAATCCATGGCGGTCATGCCGGCAGTCTATCCAGCATCACGGGCCGGTCAAACCTCGCCCCATGGAGGATTGAACCGGCCCCGGGGTGCGGCCAGCATGCGATCACTAATGAAAGTCTCCGGCCGTCCCACCCGCACGATCTGGCCCACCGCTGACGGCTCGGCCGTCGAGATCATTGACCAGACCAGGCTGCCTCATGCCTTTGCGGTCGTGCGACTGGCCACGCTGGACGAGGCCGCGCATGCGATCAGGGCGATGCTCGTTCGCGGGGCACCGCTGATCGGGGCGACGGCGGCGTGGGGCCTGTGGCTCGCGATGCGCGCGGATCCCTCCGATGCCGCATTGGCCCGGGCGCATGCCGTGCTGCTGGTCACGCGCCCCACCGCGGTGAATCTGCGCTGGGCGCTCGACCGGTGCCGTGCGCGACTCAGCGGATTGGCCCCGGCCGGCCGGGCGGCGGCGGCGCGGGAACTGGCGGTAACGATTTGTGACGAGGATGTGATCCTCAATCAGGGCATCGCCACTGCAGGACTGCCGCTCATCCGGGCGATCGCAGTCCGCAAGGCGCATGGGGCGCGCATCAACATACTCACGCATTGCAACGCCGGCTGGCTCGCCACCGTGGACATCGGCACGGCCACGGCCCCGATTTATGCTGCGCATCATGCGGGTCTGCCGGTGCATGTCTGGGTGGATGAAACCCGGCCGCGTAACCAGGGTGCGAGCCTCACAGCGTGGGAGTTGTTCAATGAGGGCGTGCCGCACACGGTGATCGCGGACAACGCCGGCGGACACCTGATGCAGCGGGGCGAGGTGGATCTGGTCATCGTCGGCACGGACCGGGTCACGGCCACGGGCGACGTGTGCAACAAAATCGGCACTTACCTCAAGGCGCTCGCGGCGAGGGACAACGCGGTGCCGTTTTATGTCGCCGCGCCGTCACCGAGCATTGACTGGACGCTGCGTGACGGATTGCGGGAGATACCCATCGAGGAGCGCAGTGCGCAGGAAGTTTCACAGCTTTCCGGACGCCTGGCGAACGGCACCGTCACCACGATCTCATTGCTGCCGGAGGGCAGTGCGGCGGCGAATCCGGCCTTCGATGTTACACCGGCGCGACTTGTGACCGGACTGATCACCGAGCGTGGGGTCTGTGCGGCCACGACGGCGGGACTCGGGGCTTTGTTTGCTGAACACGTGGTGGTTTGAGAAACGTCCACGGGGAAGCGGCGAGGCATTTGAGGTAGGAGCCTGCTTGCAGGCGATGATTGAGAGCGGGCGTGCACTCTCCTGGCTTGCGACTGATTGCGACCGAGGACGGTCGCGCTTCCAGCCAAGCCATCGCCTGCATGCAAGCGATTTGGAGGGGCGTTGCATGTAGACGCCCGGGGGCGCACACAAGGTGGGCCCCTACATCAAACAATCGCCGGCATGCAGGCTCCTGCCCAAGTCGGGGTACTTGATCTTGAGTTAGGCTCAGCCGCGCGAGGGTTCGGTCATCTTGGCGCGGGCGGCGGCGACCAATGCCTTGAGGTGTCCGTCATTGGCCAGGTTTTGCTCAAGATGGACCATGCGCTCCGGGCCGGCCGTGTTGATCATGGCTTCGCCATAGGCCCGCTCGATCCAGAAGCGGGCGGCGCCGGCGATGTAGTCGCGGAGTTCGGGCAGCAGGCGCTCGGGATAGCGCTGGCAACAGTTCATGGTGAACATGCGCCGGCGGGCGCTGCCACCGAAGGCGGAATGCTTGAGGTTGTGGTTGAAGAGCACGACATCGCCTGGCCGGGTTTCCAGGGCCACGCAGGGCACATCGCGGTCCGGCAGGTTCCAGTTTTCCTGCGATTGAAATATCTCCGCCTGGAGCGCATCGGAGAATTTGTCGCCGATCCGGTGGCTGCCGGGGATCACGCGCAAGCAGCCGGTGTCGCGGCCGACCGGATCGAGATAAAACGCCATCTTGATGTGCGTGATCTCGCGGTGCCAGCCGTCGGAGTGCCAGCCCGTGTCACCGGCGTAGAGATTACCGTCCGAACCCATGTAATTGAAATCGTCGCCGAGGATGCTCGCGGCGATGCCCTCGAGCCGCGAATCATCGAGCAGGGTGCTGAGATAGACGCTGCGGTCGATGCACGGCACGATGCATGAACGCCGCTTGCCGTCATGTTGCTGGCCATGATGGCCGCCGCCCTGCGCGGCCCAGAGAATTTCAAACTCGGCGATGATGCGCTCGATGCGGTCGTTGAGCAGGCCGGGGAAATGCAGGTAACCGAAGGTGTGGAAAAACGCGAGTTGCGGCGGGGTCAGCCGGAAGGGGGCGGGGGGCATGGGCGGTTAATTGGCTGACTCCAGACAACGGGTCAATGGCCATGCGGCCCGGGTGGCTGGTGGGTGCTTGCCGGCGGACGCGCGAACGGGCAGCCTGCCCACAGCTGAAGCGCCCATGAAAAAACCCAACCAGGAGGAGAGACGGCGGATGTGCACCCGCAAGCGCCGGTATCGTTCCCAAGGCGACGCCCTGGAGGCGGCGATGCTGGCTGGCGCGGGACGTGGGCGCACAGCCTACTTCTGTCCTGTCTGCCACCATTGGCACCTCACCTCAGGGTGAGTGCCGGGTGGACCGCGCATCAAAGCTTGCGGTATTTTTCGGGTGGGATCTTGAAACGGTGACCGGAATCCAAATCGGTAAAGATGTGCCAATGCTCATCGTGGGTGTCGTGCACGGCCACTTCCATCTTGTGGCCGGTTTCGTAGGTGTACTCCTCCATGGCGAAGCCGTGGTCCTCATGGAGGATGGCTTCGCCCAGTTCCCCGCTGTGTGGTTCGGTGATCTCTATTTTCCAGGTAGTCATGGTTGACGTGGGTTGAGTGAGGGTTGCGGACGGGAAGGGACGGGCTTACTTGGCGGCGGCGGCCATGGCCGCGCGGCGGGCCTTGAGGTCGGCGAGGAGCTTCGGGGCGAATTCCGCGGGCAGCTCGGCGTAGTGGCTGAATTTCTCGGCGTGGCGGCCGCGGCCGCTCGTGAGCGAGCGGACAATGGTGCTGTAATGGTAGAGTTCCTTCTGCGGCACCTGGGCGCGGATGATCTGGAAATGTCCCTCGGTTTCGACGCCGAGAATCTGCCCGCGGCGGGAGGAGAGGTCGCCCATGATGGCGCCGACATATTCATCCGGCACGGTGACCGCGATGACGAAGATCGGCTCCAGCAGGACCGCGTTGGCGGCGGCACAGGCTTCCTTGAAGGCGTGGAATCCGGCGACCTGAAACGCGATGTCCTTGGAATCCACCGGGTGCATCTTGCCGTCGTAGAAGTCCACCTTGATGTCGGTGACGCGCACGCCCGCGAGGTCGCCCTCCTTGCACGCGGTCTGCACGCCCTTCTCAACGGAGGGGACGAAGACGCGGTCCACGTTGGTGCCGACCAGGGACTGCTTGAACTCCACGCCGCTGTCGCGCGGACCCGGTTCGACGCGGAGCCAGACTTCGGCGAACTGGCCGGCGCCGCCGGTCTGTTTCTTGTGGCGGTAACGGGACTCGCCCTTGCTGCGGATGGTTTCGCGGTAGGGGATGCCGGGTTCCTCAAGAGTCACGACCACGCCGAAGCGCCGTTGCAGGCGTTCGACGATGACCTGCAGGTGGATCTCGCCCTGGCCGGAGACGATGGTCTGGTGGAGTTCATCGTCCACGCGGTAGTGAAAGGTCGGATCCTCCTGGTGCAGGGCGGCGAGGCCCACCGCGAGTTTGTCCTCATCACCGCGGGAGCGGAGCCGCAGGGCGCCGTGGATGTTGGGTGCGGGATATTCCACCTTGGGCAGAACCACGGGGAAGCGCGGGCTGGTGAGGGTGTCGCCGGTATGGGTGGCGCGCAGTTTGACGACGGCCCCGAGGTCGCCGGCACCGAGTTGCTGCACAGGCGTGCGCTCGTGGCCGTTGAGCACGTAGAGCTGGCCGAGGCGCTCGGTGACATCGCGGGACACATTGCGCAGTTCGCTGCTGCCTTTCAGCGTGCCGGAGTAGACGCGGAAAAGGGAAAGCTCGCCGACGCCCGGTTCATTCATCGTCTTGAAGATGAAGGCCACGGGCTCCGGCTGTGAAAGCTGCACGGCGGCCGGCGCGCCGGAGGGATCGCTGGCGGGCACCTCGGCGCGGTCGAGCGGTGACGAGCCGTACTTGGCGATGAAGTCCATGAGGCGGGCGACGCCGACGTTGGTCTCGGCGGAGACGGCGAAGAGCGGCACCAGGACCTGTTTCTGGATGGCCTGATGCAGACCGGCGCGGAACTCGTCCTCGGCGAGGATGCCCTTCTCGAAGAAGCGCTCCATGAGGGTGTCGTCGGATTCCGCGACGAACTCGATGAGCTGGCGGTGGAACTGCTGGACCCGCTCGGCGTCGGCGCCAGTGGCGGGGGCTTCGGTGTAGCGTCCGTCGCCGCCGGGTTTGTAGGTGACCACCTCGTTCCGCATCACGTCGAGCACGCGGCTGAAGCCCGGGCCGGCATCGAGCGGGATGGCCAGGGGGAGGACGTTTTTGCCGAAGTGATTGCGTGTTTCGCTGAGCAGGGTGTCGAAATCGGTGTTCACCTTGTCGAGGGCGTTCACCACGAGAATCTTTGGCAGGCCGAAGTGCGTGGCGTAGTCCCAGACGGCGTCGGTGCCGACGCCCAGGCCGTGGGCGGCGTTGATCACGATCAGGGCGAAGTCGCCGACGCGCAGGGCGCCCAGACCCTCGCTGATGAAGTCCGAGTAGCCGGGGGTGTCGAGGATGTTGAATTTGCGGTTCTGCCACTCGAGGTTGAGCAGCGTCGCATGCACCGAGATCTGGTGCTGGTGCTCGCTGGCGTGGTAATCCGAGGCCGTGGTCCCGGCGGCGATCGAGCCCATGCGGCCGATGCGGCCGGCACAGGCCAGCATGGCTTCGGTGAGCATGGTTTTGCCAGAGGACGCGTGGCCCAGGACGGCAAAGTTTCTCAGGTCTGAAGAGGAGTAGTCTTTCATAAACCGATGAGGATTGTAGGGGAAGGGGTGCCGCACCGCTGCGGCCTATTGCCAGTTGCAGCCTAACTGACTGGAACGCGGCTGCCTCCGCGTCTTTTGTGAGTATTCCCGCGGATTTTGCGAAAGATTGCAACTTCGACCCCGCGGACGGGGAGGGGCCAGGGAAACGGGATCGGTCGAGAGCCGGGCGAAGCCAAATATTGCGCATCATTCCCCATTTTGTGAGCAGCCTGTGGTATTGCTCCCGGGGAGGGCGGCTTTAGCCTGAAGGGCACTTATGAAGACCGATGCTTCAGACTACAAAAGCCGCGCGGTGACTGCGGCGGAGGCGATTGCGCATGTTCGCAGTGGCACCAATATTTACATTCACGGGGCTGCGGCGACGCCGACCCCGTTGGTTGAGGCCCTGGCCGCCCGGCAGGACCTCGAGGGGGTGAAGCTCTATCATCTGCACACCAATGGCCCGGCTCCCTTTGCCGAGAAGGGCCGGGAGAAGCAGTTCCGCTCCGTCTCGCTGTTCATCGGGGCGCCCTTGCGGCCGGCGGTGCAGGAAGGTCGGGCGGATTTCGTGCCCATTTTCCTGTCGGACGTTCCCGGACTCTTCCTTTCCGGCCAGGTGAAACTGGATGTGGCGATCCTCCAACTGTCGCCTCCGGATGCGCATGGTTATTGCACGCTCGGCACCTCCTGCGATTCCAGCAAGGCCGCCGCCGATACCGCGCGCATCGTGATCGCGGAGATCAACGAGCAAATGCCGCGCACCCACGGCAACAACGTCGTGCCGCTCAGCCGGATCAGCGCTTTCATCACCACCAACCGCCCGCTGCAATCGCATCACTCCGAGGCGGAATCCGACGTCGAGGCCAAGATCGGGCAGTTGATTGCGGATCTGGTGGAAGACGGTTCGACCCTGCAGATGGGCATCGGCGGCATTCCGGATGCGGCGCTGGCGCGCATGAAGAACAAGCATGACCTCGGCATCCATACGGAGATGTTCTCCGATCGAATCGTTGAGCTGGTTGAAGCCGGGGCGATCACCAACAAGTTCAAGCAGGTGGGCAAGGGCCGGATCATCACCAGTTTCATCAACGGTTCGCAGAAGCTGTTTGATTTCGTGAACGACAATCCGCTGGTGAGCTTTTATCCCTGCGACTGGACCAACGACACTTCGGTCATTCGGCGGAATCCCAAGGTTGTCGCCATCAACTCCGCCATCCAGATCGATCTGACCGGCCAGGTCTGTGCCGACTCCATCGGCTACAAGATGTTTTCCGGCATTGGCGGGCAGATGGACTTCATTCGCGGTGCAGCGTTGTCGCCGGGCGGCAAGCCCATCATTGCGCTGCCGTCGCGGGCGATGGGCGGCAAGGTATCGCGCATTGTCTCCACGCTAGCTCCTGGAGCAGGTGTGGTTACCACGCGCGGACACGTTCACTGGGTCATAACGGAATACGGAACCGTGAATCTACACGGCAAAACCATCCGCGAACGCAGCGAAGCACTCATTTCAATCGCCCACCCAGATTTCAGAGCCGAACTCCGCAAAGAAGCAGCCCAGACTAGACACATATAAGGGGTCAGGCCTCTATAGTTTAATTTAGTGTTGCCAGAAGTGACGGTGACGTCGTCACTTCCGGGCTGTGGCACGAAAACCACGGTTACAATTTGAGGGCGCGATCTATCATGTGATCAATCGCGGCAACTATCGCCGTGACATCTTTGAGACCGCGGGCGCAGCGCAGGCATTCGAGCAGTGTCTGTTCGAAGCCTGCACGCAGGCCGGCTGGCGGCTGTATGCGTATGCGATCATGCGCAATCACTTTCACCTGGCGGTGCAAACTCCGCGGGCAAATTTGGTGGAAGGCATGCACTGGTTGCAGAGCACATTTGCCATACGGTTTAACCGGTTCCGCGACGAGCGCGGGCATCTTTTCCAGAGCCGTTACCGGGCGATCCTGGTGGAAGCGGGGCCGCATCTGGCCCGTGTGGTGAATTACATTCATTTGAATCCCGTGCGCGCCGGGATCGTGCCGCTGGAGCAACTGGCTCAGTTCCGCTGGTGCAGTTACCGTCGGTTTTTGAGAGGAGAACGGCCGGAGTTTTTGGTTTGCGAGGATTGGTTGCAGGACCTGGGCGGATTGGCTGATTCGCCGGAAGGGTGGAAGCGATATCACGAATATCTGGACTGGCTGGCGGCGGATGCGGAGGAGCAGAAGCGTCAGGCCTTTGATAAAATGTGCATTGGCTGGGCGATCGGCAGTGATGGCTGGCGCAAGGACCTAGCGAAGGATCATGCCGAAACCGTGGCATTGAGTGCCTTGCGGGGGCCGGAAGTACGCGAACTCAAGGAGGCGGCTTGGGCGGTGGTGCTGAAACAGTTGCTGGCTGAACAAAGAAAGACGAATGACGAGATCGTGGCGGATGGCCGGACGGCGGCATGGAAGGTGGACCTCGCGCTGAAGATGAGGGAAAAGACCACAGCCACGAATGAGTGGATTGCAGGGGCCTTGGGCATGGGGAAAGGCAGCTCTCTCAGTGTTTATTTGAGTCAGGAGCGGAGAAAAATTAAGAAATAGAGGCCTGACCCCGTCATGCGAGCTGCTGTATTACTGCTGATTTCGGTGCTGGCGTATTTCAATACGTTTTCGGTGCCGTTCATGTTCGATGACAAGCCGGCGATCACGGGGAATCCCTCGATCCGGCAATGGGCTACGGCTTTGACTCCGCCAGACGTTGGGAGCGGGGTGACGGGACGGCCGTTGGTCAATCTGTCTTTCGCCCTCAATCATGCGGTGAGCGGGGATGCGGTTTGGAGCTACCATGCGCTGAATCTGCTCATTCATGCCGGGGCGGGTTTGGCGCTCTTTGGAATCTTGCGGCGCACCCTGCTGCGCCCGGTTTTTTCGGACCGTGTCCGCACTGCTGCACTGCCACTGGCCTTTGCCATCGCGGCGCTGTGGCTGGTGCATCCGCTGCAGACGGAATCGGTCACTTCAATTATCCAACGTACCGAGTCACTGGTGGGACTGTTCTACCTGCTCACGCTTTATGGGTTTGTGCGCATGATTGAAGCCTCATCCCGCGCCTGGCTCTGGGGTGCCGGCTCAATTGCCGCATGCCTGCTCGGCATGGCGACCAAGGAAGTGATGGTCACGGCTCCGCTGCTGGTGCTGCTCTATGATCGCACTTTCGCCGCTGGATCCCTGCGTGAGGCCTTGCGATTGCGCGGGCGTTACTATCTCGCCCTTGCCTGCACCTGGCTGCTGTTGGGCTGGCTGGTGCTTTCCGGTGGCGGCACGCGAGGCGAAGCTGCAGGATTCGGCTTGGGAGTGACACCTTGGATGTACGCTCTCACCCAATGCCGGGCCGTCCTGCTCTATCTGCAGCTCGCCCTGTGGCCGCACCCACTGGTTTTTGACTACGGCACGGACATCGTGCGCCAGCCAAGCGAGGTGTGGTGGCAGATCATCGCACTCGCCGTACTGCTGGGGGTGGTGGGCTGCGCGTGGTGGCGCCGGCTTCCGATCGGTTTTCTCGGGGCGTGGTTCTTTCTGATTTTAGCCCCCAGCTCCAGCGTGGTGCCGCTGGTCAGCCAAACGATCGCTGAACACCGCATGTATCTGCCGCTCGCCGCGGTCATCGCTTTCATGGTCGTGTCGGCCTTCGCTTGGCTGGGACGGGTCGTGCTGTATGTCGCCTACGTTTTGGTTCCCTTGGCCGTGCTGCTGACCGTCCAACGCAATCGGGATTACCGCAACGAGGAAACCCTCTGGGCGGACACGGTCGCCAAGGCGCCAAACAATGCCCGTGCCCGCATCAATCTCGCCGAAGTGCTGATCAACGACGGCCGCCCGGCCGAGGCCCTCGATCACGCGTTCGAGGCCGTGCGCCTCCGCCCCAATCACGCCGAGGCGCAGACCAACCTCGGCATCGCCTTTACGCAACTCGGCCGGCCGGCCGAAGCCCTGGCGGCCTGTGGCAAAGCCGTGGAATTGCGCCCCGATTACGCGCGGGGCCGCAGCAATTACGGCATCGTGCTCGCGCAGTCCGGCCGCTGGAACGAGGCCATCACCCAGTTCGAAGAGGCCCTGCGGCTCGCCGGCGACGACCCCGATGCCAACCGCATTCGCGGCAATCTCGCGCGCGCCCTGCTGCGCGCGAACCGATGGGACGAGGCCGTCACCCAGTTCAAGGCGGTGATCAAAGCCGAACCCGGCGCTGCTGACATGCATTACAACCTTGCGCTCGCCCTCGGACTCAGTGGCCGCGACGCCGAGGCGATCGCCGAATTGCAGACCCTGCTTCAACTCAACCCCGGACACGCCGGCGCCCGCGCCGCCCTGGAAGCCGCCCGCGGCATCCGCTGACCCGCCATCGCCGCCCGGCAAAACCCGCACGCCGGGATTGCGGAGGACGTTCGCGTCGCCCAACAACAAAGCCGCATGAAAAACTTTCCCGCCAATTTCGTCTGGGGTGCGGCCACGGCGGCCCATCAGATTGAAGGCGCCTGGCAGACCGACGGCCGGGGCCTGAGCATCTGGGATGCGTTCACTCATACCCCCGGCAAGACGCACCAGGGCAACACGGCGGATGTGGCCTGCGACCATTATCACCGGATGGAGGAAGACGTGGAACTCATGCACGCCATGGGCCTCAAGGCCTACCGGTTCTCCTTCGCGTGGAGCCGGCTGATGCCGCTAGGGCGCGGACCGGTGAACGAGGCCGGCGTCGCCTTCTACAACCGGCTGATCGACGCGCTGCTGGCCAAGGGCATCACCCCGTGGGTCACGCTCTATCACTGGGACCTGCCGCTGGCCCTGCAAATGGAACTCGACGGCTTGCTTAAACCCGAGATTGCCGACCACTTCGCGCGCTACGCCGAGTTGTGTTTCGAGCGCTTCGGTGACCGCGTGAAACACTGGATCACCTTCAACGAGCCGTGGTGCAGCGCGGTGCTCGGTCATGGCATCGGCTATTTTGCGCCCGGCCGCGTCAGCCAGACCGAGCCCTACACCGTCGCGCACAACCTGCTCCGGTCGCACGGCCGCATCGTCGAGGTCTATCGCCGCAAATTCCAGGCCGCGCAGCGCGGCGTGATCGGCATCACCAACAACTGCGACTGGCGCGAACCCAAGACCGACACGCCGGCCGATCGCGCCGCCGCCGAGCGCGGGCTGGAGTTTTTCCTCGGCTGGTTTGCCGACCCCATCTACCGCGGTGATTATCCCGACAGCATGCGGGCGAACGTCGGGGAGCGCCTGCCACGGTTCAGCGACGCCGACCGCGAACGCATCCTGGGCTCGAGCGATTTCTTCGGGCTCAACTTTTACGGCGGCATGTATGCGTCGGAGCCGCCGCCGGGGCAGTCCGTCGCCGCGACGGCGCCCACCGGCAACGGCGGCATGGCCGAGGACCAGCGCGTGGCGCTGTCGGACGATCCGGCCTGGGAAAAGACCGACATGGACTGGAACATCGTGCCGCAGTTCTGCCGCAAAATGCTCGGCTGGATCGACCGCCGTTACGGGCATCCGCCGATCTACATCACCGAGAACGGCTGCGCCCTGCCCGGAGAAAATGATGTGAACATCGCGATCAACGACACCCGGCGCAGCGACTACATCCGCCGATACCTCGAGGCGGGGCATGCGGCCATCAATGAGGATGGCGTGGACCTGCGCGGGTATTTTGTGTGGTCGCTGCTGGACAACTTCGAATGGGCCCTGGGCTACAGCAAACGCTTCGGCCTGCATCACACCGATTTCGCGACCGGCAAACGCACACCGAAATCCTCCGCGCGCTGGTACGCCGAAGTCATGCGGAGGAATGCGCTTTGAAGCCGGCGGTCGCTCCCCGGTTGCTCACGTGGCTTTGCTATGCGGCGATGATGAGCCTGTCCATCGGGCTCAACCTCCTGCCGGTTTTCCTGACCACGCTGAGCGCGGTCTATGGCGGGGCGGACGGCCTGACCCAGGAGCAATTGGGCCGGCTGGGGGCGATCACCTTTGCCGGCTTGGTGACCGGCATACTCGGGGCGGGGCCGCTCGCCGACCGTTGGGGCGCGAAGCCCTTCGCATTGCTCGGCAACGCGCTCATTGCGCTCAGCCTGATCGCAGCTGCGTTTGCACCCACTTATGCGTTGCTTGGTGTGGCCATCTTCGTACTCGGCATGGGTGCGGGCATCCTCGACATGGTGCTGAGCCCCATCGTGGCGGCGCTGAATCCCGCGCGCCGCGCGGCGGCGATGAACTGGCTGCACTCCTTTTACTGTGTCGGCGCGGTGGTGACGATTCTCACCGGCACCTTGGCGCTTCAGGCGGGACTCGGCTGGCGCGCGAGTTGCCTGCTGCTCCTGATCTTGCCCGTGGGCTTGATGCTGGCCTTCGCCCCGTTGCAGTTCCCTGAGCTGAGCGTGGCCGGCGGCCGGCTGCGTCTGCGCACGCTGGTGCGACAGGTATGGTTCTGGGTGGCATTGACGGCAATCATGCTGGGTGGGGCAACCGAGGCCGGGATGGCGCAATGGCTGCCGGCCTATGCGGAGATGGCCCTGCATTATCCCGTCTGGGTCGGCGGCACGGCGCTGCTGTTGTTCTCCGTCATGATGGCGGCGGGCCGCATGGTGGTGGGCGCGGCGGAGGGGAGATGGAATCCCTATGCGATCATGGCCTGGGGCAGCGGCCTCTCAGTGCTGCTGTTTCTGGGCGGTTCGTTTTTTTCCGCGCCCTGGATGGCGCTGGCGGCTTGCATTGCCGCGGGGTTCACGGGCAGTTGCCTTTGGCCGACGATGCTGGCGGTGACGGCCGACCGGTATCCGGAGGGCGGGGCGAGCATGTATGGCGCGCTCGGTGCGGCCGGCAACGTCGGCGGCATCTGCATGCCCTGGTTCGTCGGCGTGATTGCGGACTGGTCGGACCTGCATTGGGGCCTGGCCATCTCGGCGCTCGCACCGGCGCTGATGCTGCCGCTGGTGCTGGGCCTGCGCCGGGCGAAGGCGCAGTGACTCCAGGCAAGGTGAATCAAAGTCGAAGGTAGGGCCCGGCCACCCACCTTCGCCGGGCCTACGGAGGGCAGGCCGGACGGACCGTTAATGGCATTCGTACGCCAAATCGCTCGTCCGGAGGCCGGGCGCTACCCAAAGCAATGGACACTTCAATTGGTAAGTGCACCCAGCACTGACTGTGTAAACAACACACGCCCCGAATCGGATGGGAACACCAGAAAGTGCGCTTGCCCTGCTCGGTGACGTTGTGGAAGAAAGCCTGAACTCCCACTCCCATGTTCATCGGTCATTTTGGTGCCGGCTTGGCGGCCAAAAAGTTCGCTCCCCGGGTTTCCCTCGGCATGCTGTTTCTGGCGGCGCAATTCATTGATCTGCTGTGGCCGACCCTGCTGCTCCTTGGCGTGGAGCGCGTGCGCATCGCGCCCGGAGTGACGCCAGGAGTTCCGCTGGTCTTCGAGCACTACCCGGTGTCGCACAGCCTGCTGGCCGTCGTGCTGTGGGGCATATTGCTGGGCGGACTTTATTTCCTGCGGCGCCGAGAAGTGCGCGGCGCGCTGGTCATCGGCCTCGCGGTGGTGAGCCACTGGGCTCTTGACCTCGTGGTGCACGTGCCGGATTTGCCGGTCTTTCCCGGCGGGACGAAGGTGGGGTTAGGTTTGTGGGAATCAGTACCGGCGACCCTGGTGGTGGAACTGGCACTGTTTGCCGTGGGTGTGTGGCTCTATGTGTGCGCGACGAAGGCAACCGATGCCACCGGACGCTGGGCGCTGGTCGGTTTGATCATCGCGTTGGTGGGCATTCATCTCGCCAACGTTTTCGGCGCCCCGCCGCCGAGTGTGACGGCGATCGCGATCGTGGGGCAGGCGCAATGGCTGCTGGTGCTCTGGGCGTATTGGATCGACCGGCATCGCGTGTTGCGGTGAGGGGATTGCGTGCTTGGGATTGGCTGGGAGCGCGACCGCCCTCGGTCGCAATTGTGCGCAAAAAGAGTGATACCCGAATTCCTGTGGTCATCTGCATGCAGCATCAATGGACATGGGTAGCGTCCATCTGCCGGTGAATGATTGCGACCGAGGGCGGTCGCGCTCCCAGCCAGCACTTAACCCTTTTCCGCGCCCGACGTGCCGAAGACC
>CAZFHG010000032.1:0-249 GCA_964518665.1 uncultured Opitutaceae bacterium
TTTCCTCGTGGTGGATCCAGAAGACGTAGGTGGCGACGATGTCGATGCCGCCGGCTTTCATCTTCGCGAGTTCACCGCGCCATGCCGCGGCGGGGTAGCGGGCGTAGTGAAACTCTCCCATGACGGGCGTCCAGCGCCGGCCGTTGAGGAACAGGCTCCGGGAGTCGAGCGTGAGGGTGGAGCCGTCCGGAGCGCGGGCGGTGCCCATGTTGAATGCAACCGTGGGTGGCGGGGGTGGAGTGGCGACGG
>CAZFHG010000032.1:259-22614 GCA_964518665.1 uncultured Opitutaceae bacterium
GGTTGGGCGGAGAGGGAGAGATTGGCGAGGAGCAGGCTGGCGCTCGTAGCTACGGCTGAAAGGAAATGGTGTTGGCTCGAAAGTAGGGCAGGTCTCTGGCCTGCCTTGGAAGCGCTGTCCTTCCTGTTGGTGTTAAAAGGCGGGTCATAGACCCGCCCTACTTTCAATGCCGGGCTCATCGGGGATCCACCGACGCATCAATGATCGGAGTCTCCTCGGGCGCGTGACCTGCTGAGTCGGTGACGGTTAAATGGCCGCGCAGCCGGATGTCTGTGGACGACGCACCGATCATGACGGTGAAACGCCCGGGTTCGACCGCCCACTGCTGATCCCGGTTGTAGAGGGCGAGGTCGGCATGCGTGAGGGCAAAGGTGACCGTGCGGGTTTCGCCGGGGGCGAGATGAACCCGCGTGAACCCGCGCAGGACCTGCTCGAAAGTGACAACCGAGCTGTAGTCGTCGCGCAGATAAAGCTGCACTACCTCATCGCCGGCCGTGGTGCCGGTGTTGGTGACATCGCAGGAAACTGTGACGGTTGTAGCCGGGTTCGTTGACCCCGGTCCGGAACCGGGAATTTCCAGGTAGGCCAGCGCGCTTGCGCGCGCTTCTGAAGCGCCCGCGAGCGGGCTGCCTACGGGCCGCTCCGGCGTGATTTGCAGATTCGCGTAGGAAAAGGTCGTGTAGCTGAGCCCATGCCCGAAAGCGAAGAGCGACCCGGTAACCTGCCCGTAATCCTGCGCCTGCGAACCCGGACGGGCGGGGAAGTTGAGCGGAAGCTGGCCGACACTGCGCGGGAACGTGACGGGAAGCCGGCCGGCGGGATTGTAATCGCCCAGAAGCACGTCGGCGAGGGCATGGCCGCCGTCCTCGCCCGGGAACCACAGTTCGACGATGGCGTCCACGTGTTTCGCGGCCCAATTGACACTGAGGGCGCGACCGTTGCTGAGAACGAGGACCAGCGGTTTGCCGGTGGCGTGGAGGGCTTCTAGCAGGTACTGCTGGTAGCCGGGCAGTTCGAGGCTGATGCGGCTGGCGGATTCGCGACAGAGTTCGTCGGTCTCACCGAGCGCGGCGATGATCACGTCCACGTCCTGCGCGGCGGCCACGGCGGCGGCGATGCCGGCGCGCACGTCGGCGGGCATCGCCGGCTTGAGGATGTCACTCTCCGGCCACGCGGCATCCTTGGCGGCGACGCCCTGCGCATAGCGTACTTCCACCTTTGATCCGAGGGCCGCCCGCAAACCGGCTAGGGGCGTGACGAAGTCGAGTCGCTGCGCGCCATAGCGCGACCACCATGCGTGGGGATCGTCAGCCAGTGGGCCGGTGACGAGGACTTTGCGAAGTTTCGCGCGATCGAGCGGCAGGGCGCCCCCGTTGTTTTTAAGCAAAATGATGGATTCGCGGGCGGCCTGACGGGCCGTGGCGAGATGCGCGGCGGTGCGTACGGTGCGGTCGGCGTCGGCCGGGTTGACGTAGGGACGGTCGAAGAGGCCGAGGAGGTATTTGACCCTGAGAACGTCACGGACACGGGCATCGATGACGTCGGCGCCGAGCCGGCCGTCGCGCACGAGCTGGCGGAGCGGCTGCAGATAATCTGCGGGTTGGGTGAAATTTGTGCGGATGTTCAAACCGGCCTCGACAGATTGGCGGATGGCGTCGGCGGGCGTGGCCGCGGTGCGGTGCTTGGCGTGGACGAATTCGACGGCGCCGCTGTCCGAGACAACGTAACCCTTGAAGCCCCACTCGGTGCGGAGGATGTCGGTGAGAAACCGCCGGTTCGCCTCGATCGGGATGCCGTCGTAATCGTTGTAGGAGGCCATCACGCCGAGGGCGCCGGCGTCGCGGACGGCGCGGCGAAACGGCGTGAGATGGAGCACTTGAACCTCGCTCCAGGTGGCCTGGGGGTCGGTGCGGGCATGGCCGTCGCGTCCGCCTTTCGGGATGCTGTACACGGCAAAGTGTTTCAGCGTGGAGGCGACGCCCGACTCCTGCAGGCCGCGCACCTGCTCGACTCCGAGCGAGGCGGTCAGGAAGGGATCCTCCGAATAGCATTCGACCACGCGGCCCCAGCGCGGGTCGCGGGAGAGATCGAGGACGGGTGAGTAGAGGTTGGAGTAGCCGAGGGCGCGGCCCTCGCGGCCGGTGACACGGCCGATTTCGCGGACGAGGGCGGGATTCCAGGTGCTGGCGACGCCCACCTGCGCTGGGAAACTGGTGGCGCGCGAGTGCAGGAGACCGCGGATGCCCTCGTTGGTGAAGTCAACCGGGACGCCAAGGCGGGTGCGCTCGATGAACCAGCGCTGCACTTCGTTGATGGCGCGGGTGTGTTGCGGCCAGGGCAGGTCGTTGTCCGGGTCGGCGAGATTGTTGGTCCAGCCGGTGTTGCCATTGATGTGTTCGTCGATGTTGCCGATGCCGTCCTTCCAGACGGCGGAGTCCCACTCCGGGGTAGGTAGTTCGTCTTTCAGCACGCGCGGAAACCCGTAAAGCGTGGCGAGCTGGGCGGTCTTTTCCTCGACCGTCATGCGTCCGAGCAGGTCGGAGATGCGATCTTCGATGGCGACCGCAGGATCCTCGTATGGGTCTCGAACGCCGTTCTTGTTCAGGTCGGTCCAGCCGTCGTGATAGAGGGCGGCGGAAGGTTGCGGCCGGATGAAGTAGTCAGCCGGCGGGGCAGCTTCAGCGCAGATCGTAAACGCCAGCAGGATGAACCACGAAGAAACGCGAAGGGACGCAAAGGTTCGGAGTAGCGCAGGTCTCTGACCTGCGAAGTTTGGGAGTAAGTTCATGGCATCATGCGCTTTCCTGATTTTCCTAATCTTTCGCCGGTTAGGGAGATTCCTGCGGGCCAGCGGCCCGCGCTCCCAGGGGCGTGCCGAAATCGGGGGAGCCGTCGGCGCGCCAGGAGAAGGGTTGGACGCGGGTGTGGCGGTTGGGATCTTCGAGCGGGTCGCCTGGGATGTCGCGATAGCTGCGCGCATGGTAGACGATCAGGTCGGTGCCGTCGGGGGCGGTGGTGAAGGAGTTGTGGCCGGGGCCGAAGACACAATTGGTCTCGCTGGTGACGAAGACGGGCGCGGGTGATTTGCGCCAGGATTTCGGATCCAGCAAGTCGGCGTCGGCGGGCGCGGACAGCAGGCCGACGCAATACTCGGCGCCGGTGCCGGCGGCGGAGTAGGAGACCCAGACGCGTCCGTGGCGGATGAGGACGGCGGGACCCTCGTTGACGGCGAAACGAACCTTCTCCCAGTCGTATTCCGGCTGCGACAAACGCACGGGCTTGCCGCCCAGGGTGACGGGGTCCTGGAGTGGAGCGAGGAAGAGGCATGTGTTGCCGCCCACGGCGGGGTCGTGCTGCGCCCAGAGCAGGTAACGCCGGCCGGCGAGGACAAAGGTGGTGGCGTCGAGCGCGAAGGTGTCGAGGTGGGTGCGCAATTGGCCGCGCTCGATCCAAGTGCCTTCGAGGGGATTGGTGGCGGGATTTTCGAGAACATAGAGGCGGATTTTCCAAATATCCTCCGCATCGCCGGCCGCGAAGTAGATGAACCATTTGCCGTCGATGTGGTGCAACTCCGGCGCCCAGATGTGCGCTCCCATCGGGCCGGTGGCGTGTTTGCGCCAGATGACCTGCGGCGCGGCGGTGGCGAGTCCCTCGATGGTGGTCGCGCGGCGGAGTTCGAGGCGGTCGTATTCCGGAACGGTGGCGGTGAAGTAATAGAAGCCGTCGGTGTGGCGCGAAAGGTGCGGATCCGCGCGCTGGGGAATGAGCGGGGTGGGGATCGCGGCGGCGAGGGATAGGGCGGAAAGCATGAACAGGTGCAAGCTGGAGTGGGTTATTGCCATGGGTAGGGCCCGGCCTTCGGACGGGCCGCGATGGGCAGGCGCACACCGAACCGCCCATCCGGAGGCCGGGCGCTACCTGGGGCAAAGTTGCTTTTGGGCGTCATCGTCAATCGAGTGCGAAAGGGGAAAGTGGGAGCGCGGGCGGCTCGCCCGCTGTCGTTAGGGTGCGGGCGGGCCGCCCGCGCTCCCGGAGGGAACGAGACTCAGACTGTCGAGCACCACGCCGGCATCGACCATGTACACTTTCAGACAGTGCGAGCCCGGGGCGAGGGGTGGGAGGGGGACTTCGAGGCGGACGCAGTTGTCGAGGACGCCCCGAGCCCAGTCGGGAGAGCCGTCCGATACGTTCATCACAACGTCCTGCGGGTCAGCGTCATTCACGGCCACGGCAACACGCAGGCCGCGACCGGGGATAAGGGGATGCGTGGGCAGGAATTCGAGGCGGAGGCGGTAGACGCCGCCCTCCGTCAGATGGAAGTCATAGTCCAATTGCGGGGCTTCGCGCGGGTTGGCGGGCGTGGGTGCATCGAATGGCAATATGGTCACCGCGCGGGCGGAGCGGCCGAGTCCGGGGATGACCGTCCAGGCGGCACCGGGGCAGTCGGTCTTGCGGTTGAAGCCGGCCGCGTCCCATCGCTGCAAGAAACCGGGTGGGGCGGGAGCAACTTTGGCCGGGAAGAAACGCGGTTCCCAGGGCGCGATGCGCATGGACTTCCAGTCATCGTCGGCGGGTTCGAGGCGCATGAAACCGCGCCATTTGCCGCCGGCGAGCGACTCGTTGTACTGGCGGGTGAGTTCGCGCAGGTCGGCGTCGGCAGCGCGGGTGGATTCGATGTCGCCAGTCTCGCCGGCAAAGTAGCGAACGTTGGCGAGGGCGGAGCCGTGGATGGGATAGGCGACCAATTGGGTGAAGGCGTCGCGCCGGGCGGCAGGCAGCGTAGCGGCCAGGCGGTCGGCTTGGGCGCGCAGGGTGGCAAAGGCGTGGAGGCGGGCGTCGATTTCGGACGCGCTCAGGTCGCTCGCCCGCGGTTCCTCCTTGGGCAGCCACCATTGCAGGTGCTCGGGACGGCGCTGGAAATTGAGCTGGTAGTAGCGGTCCATGATGCCGGCAATGGCGGCGGCGTGATCGGCGCCGAACTCGCGGGCGGCCCACTGCTGCAGGAAAGCCGGCTGGGCGTCGGGGCCCCATTGATCGATGTCCCAGGCTAGGCGCAGGAAGAATTCGGTGCCGATCTCGGCGGTCTTGAGGTCACCGACATTGACGATCCAGACGCGGTCGGCGCCGTGGGCGTACGCCTTTTTCATCTCCGCCCAGATGAGCGCGGGCGGGGTGGTGTTGAGCCAGAGGTAGGCGAGCGGACGGCCGAGATAGGAGATGTGGTAGTAAACGCCGAAGCCGCCGGGGCGGGTGCGCTCGGCGGGCGAGGCGAAATTGCGGATGTAGCCGAAGTTGTCGTCGGGCCAGACGATGGTGACGTCGTCGGGGACGCGGAGGCCCTGGTGGTAGAGATCGAGGACTTCCTTGTAGGCGCAGAAGATTTGAGGTGGGAGGGTGGTGGCGGACGGTGGATCGTTGTAGGGACGTGGCTGGTCCGCGCCCTTTGAGGCGGCATCGGCGAATGGGGCGTCGAACGGGCGCACACGAGGTGCGCCCCTACGAGGAGATGCTCCCAGGAGAACCTGCTGATCGGCGAAGACCTGTTCGAGGACCTGGATGCGCTGGGCATCGGTGGTGGTACCTTGGATCGCGCTGTCGTGGATGCCACGCATGCCGATCGTATAGAGATTCTCGTAGCGGCCGTTGGTGCGGACGCGCTCCGCCCAGTAGGCGAGAACGCCGTCGCGGTTGGTCACGTAGTTGTAGGTGTCGTGCGGCGCGGTCCATTCGCGGACATTGTTGCGCAGGAGCGGCTCGGCGTGGGACGAACCCATGACGATGGCGTAGTCGTCGGCGAGCTGCGCGTTGCGCGGGTCGGCATTGAACGGCTGGGTGCACGCATGCATTGCGGGCCAGAGGGTGTTGGCCTTGAGGCGCAGCAGCAGTTCGAAGACCTTCGCGTAGGTTTTTGGTCCGATGCCGCCGTTCTCGGGCTCGAAGTTTTGCGCGGCCCACGGCTGGAGACCCCAGTCCTCGTCATTGATAAAGATGCCGCGGTATTTCACCGAAGGCGGGCCGAAGCGGCGCGTGCCGTCGGGAATGTGGAGTTCGGTTTTCCGCTCCGGAGTTACGTCCGCCCACCAGTGCCACGGGGAAACACCGATCTGTTGGGCGAGTTCGTAGACGCCGTAGGCCGTGCCGCGGCGGTCACTGCCGACGATGACGAGGGCGGAGGGCACGCCGGGGTAAGGATTGGCGATCGCGGTAATGAGGAAACTCTCCCACGCGCCGGACAGGTCGCCGATATCGAGCACGCCGGCGGCCACGAGTCCGTCAATGAGCGGATGACGTCCGAGTGTGCCGATGAGGACGAGAGGTCCGTTGGCGGGGAAGGGCGTGGCGGTGGTCGCGAGGCGGAGGCCGGTGACGCGTGTGATGTCGGTGGCTAGATCAGCGGCGGCGAGGGCGACAACTTTGTGATCGGCGGGGGAGACGACTAGGGTGGCGGCGTGGCCGTTGGCGACGAGGGGGAAGGGAGCGGCGTCGGCACGTGCGAGCGTCGGCAACAGCACACTTACGAAGATGAAGATGATCGTGCGAAAGATCATGGGCTCCCTTTCTCCATCATGGTGTTTGTTGTAGGGCGGGGATCGGAATCCCCGTCCTACAACAATGCCAACTTGGTTGGCAGTCGGTGTTTCATGGGGTCGTCGGGACAAGGTTGATCACGGCCGGGGTGTCGCGGTCGCAGGTGAGGCGACCGTCGCGCAGGTGCAGCTCGGCGACTTGAATCGAGCTGCGGCGCGAGCCGAGGGTGTCCTTCTGATCGGGATTCAGCGCGGGGCTGCGTTCCGGGTGGGTGAAGTAGAAGAGCCAGGCGCGACCGGCGTTGACGACCACGGTGGCGTGGCCGCCCATGACGCCATCGTCGGCGCCGCGTCCGGGCGTGGCGAGGAGGTCGCCGGATTGCGCGGTCCAGTGAATGAGGTCCGTGGAGTGATACACGCCAAGACCGCACCAGTGGTCCACAAGCATCCAATGCCGACCCTGCCATGTGAAGACCACCGGGCCCTCGCCAGGACGGTCGCTCACGACGGCCACGCGTCCGTGATCAGTCCATGAATTCAAATCCAGGCTGTCGACGTAATTGATGGCTTTGTTGTCGCGCTCGTTGTTGTACCAAAGCCGCCAGCCGCCGCCAGGCTTAGGCTGAACGCAAGCGTCGATCACACGGTCGGAGGCGAGGGACAGGGGACCGGCATAGTTCCACTTGAGCAGATCAGTGCTGGTCAGGTGCACAAGGTGGCGCGGGTGCTCCCAATCCTCGAAAACCCCCGGCACGACTGTGAGGAACATGTGGTGGGTGCCATCGGCGGCGGTGACAATATCGGGCGCCCAATGGGTCGGCTCCGTACTGGCGATCTCCGGCGGCAGGGTGATGCCGGCCGTGCCGACGTAGGCCCAGGTGTTGCCGCCGTCGGACGATTCGGCGATGCCGAGGCGCGTGCCATGCACCCAGGCGACGCCGGAGAGTCCGGGAACGTTGGCGCGGCGGTTGGTGTAGAACATCCACCAGCGTTGCCGGTGCGGATTCCAGACCACGATGGGATCAGCCGCGCCATCATGGACCGGGTCGCGGTAAAGTGGCTGGGGAGCGGCGACAATGTCGGAAGGTTGCGACCAAGCCGCGAGGGGAACCGTGTCGGGCGCCGGTGCGGCGGCCTCACCGGGCGTCAGTACAATCGTGATGCGCAGCGTGCCGTCGGCCGGTGCGGTGGCGGTGGCCACCAAGAGACTGGCGCCGGGATTAGGGGCGTTGAAATCGTCGGCGGGCGGCTCGGCTGGCTCGACGGTGAAAGTGGCGTCACCGGGTGCGAGCAACTGCGCCTGCAGGGAGCGGCCCTCCTGCCGGAGTGTGGCGGCGGCATCGTGGCAGTTGACCTCGGCGCGCGTGGTCAGTTGCCAGCGGACCTTGGCGCCGGGGCGGAGGCCGCTGAGTTCATCCTGCACAAGGATGCGGCGGCCGGGCAGCAGCCTGATGCCGCGGTGCACAGCGGAGGCCTGGCCGACAAAGACCGGCGTGAGGTCGGCGATCGCGTGCGGGTTGGCGTCGGCGGACGAAAAGTGCGTGAAGCGTCCGTAGCCCGCAACGCGATGAGGCTGACCGTCAACGGTCAGCGTGCTGTGGCTGTGGTTGTTGAGCCGGTAAACCTGCCAGCGCTGCGAATCCTGGGCTTTGTTCCAGAGGTCGACGTTCTTCGATTCGAGCGAGAAATAGTCCTGCATGCCGAGTTCGATGCCCCAGCGCACGCCGTCGGCCTCGAGCACGAACGAGCCGGCGTCCATGTGCGCGTGGTTGAGTTCGGCGGCTCCGCCCTTGATTCCGAGATAGAGCGCGGCGGGATCGGTCCACGATTCCCGGAAGCCCGCGATGGGGTTCACGCCGCGGCCCAGCCAGCGCAGGGGCAGGGCAGGTGCGGCCACGGCGGCCGGGGTTGCTGGCCACCAAATCATGGTCAGGACGGCGAAGCGGTCGCGCAGCGCCGCGGGCAGGCCCTTGGCGGGGTCGCGCAACTGGCGCAGTTCGGTGGCGATCAAACCGGGATCGCCCAGCCGCCGGGCAAACCAGAAAAGCGCGGGTTGGAACTGCGGCTGCTCGTAGCCGTCGGAAAAATTATAGGAGCGGCCTGAGGGCGCCGTCATCTGCGCGACGCCGCCGGCGCTGGCGAGAAAGCCCGGGCGGGCGGCGAGATCCCAGTCGGTGCCGAGCGCGGATTCGAGGGCGCAGTTGAGCAGCACCTGGTAAGTGGTCCCGTAGCCCCAGTAGCTCGGGCCCTCGGGATAGACGCCGTCGGGGGCGTAGGGCGCGAGGCCGTGGCCGATGTGGGCGCGGGTGAGGTTAAGCACCTGGCGGGCGAGGACCGGTTCGTCTTCGGCGGTGACGAGGGCGCCGAGGCTGAGGCCGCCCCAGCACACCTGGTTCCAGTTGTGCTGCACAGTGTGCCACCAGTTGTGCTCGGCGGCCGGATCGAGGCCGGGGCGCAGGCCCTTTTCGATGATGGCCTGGTGGATGGTGGCGCGCGCCGTGGGCGTCAGGACGTCATCGAGCCAGTCGCAGCCGATGGCCAGTGCGGTGGTCATCTCGCCGGTGTCGAGGAAGTGCGATGGGTTCCAATCGGGGAAGGCGGCAGCGGCGAGCATCTCGGCTTCGGCCCGGCGTGCGTAGGCGAGGTCGCCAGACATGCAGTAGGCGTAGGCCAGACCGAGGACGCGGCCGACCACTTCGCGGGAGACGCCGAGGAGCCGGCGGCCCCGTTTCTCGTACTTGGAGGGAGTCGTGGTGAGTGCTGCTTGCGCCGACTGCATCAGGCCGGCGTGGAAGTTGGCGGCCAGGGGATCGGCGGCGACCCGGGCGCGGATGGCGGTCCAATCCGCAGCGGTGGCCAGCAGGCGGGGATGGCCGGGGCGCAGTTTGGCGAGTGGGTCGAGGTCGGACGGAGATTGAGCGGACATGGGGAGGAGGGCACCCAGGCAGAGGATGATCAGGGCAAGTGAACCGGGGAGATAACAGGGCGACACGGATGAAAATGCTGACGGATAATGCGGTGGCGTCCATGGCGGATGCAGCGGACGGTTTGAGCTGATGCAGGCAATTTTAACCGCAAAGAACGCAAAGCGCGCAAAGGAATGAACGCACAAACCTAGGAGCCACTGATGAACACTTATTGACACTGAAATTTCCGGAATGCCGGATTCCGATCATTTCAGTGCATATAAGTGTGCATCAGTGGTTACATGAATGGCTAGGTCGTGTTTTTGCCGGACCATCCGAAAACGGGGGGCTTTTGTTTGTGGGCGCGGGGTGGTTGTCTGGGAGCTTAACCCTCGACCCCGGATTTTTCCATGCCCACGACCGATCTGACCCAAGGTGATTTCACCCTCCCCGGTGAAGCCGGCCATGAAGCCCTGACCCTGCGCCTCGCGAAAAAATGGGGGGCCGACACGATCCGCGATTCCGACGGCACGCAACTCTCGCCCGAGATCGTGCAGGCCGGTTACGCGATCTACTCGACCATCTGCCTGCCGCGTTCCGTGCAGCCCTGGGCGCGCGTCAACCACGACAAGCTGCAGCAGAACTACCTGATGAGCTTCCCGGTCGTAGCGGACAAGGCGAAGACCACGATCACTCTCCTGGCGGACTATTACACCGAGCAGTTCACGCTGAACCTCAAGGACAGCCCGAAGCAGTGGTGGCAGGTCTTTGACCGCACGACCGGCCGGGAAGTCCCGAAGGCCCGCTGGTCGGTCAACCCGCGGAAGGGCACCGTTACGATCACGGGCACCGTGCCGGGGCACAAATACACGGCGAACTTCCTCGCCTTCCGACTCTGGGAGGAGATCTCGATGTACAACCACCTCACGAACAACTGGGGTGACCGCGAGCATCTCGCCGCCGTCGATCCCATGCAGCCCGAGACGCAAAAGGTGCTGCTCGAGTTCCTGGACAAGTGGTTGCGGGAGCATCCGGACACCCGCGTCGTGCGCTTCACCTCGATGTTCTACAACTTCTCGTGGTTCTGGGGGGCGGACCATGCGAAGCTCCGTGACATCTATTCCGACTGGGGCGACTACGCCATGACGGTCAGTCCGCGGGCGCTGCGGCTCTTCGAGAAAAAGTACGGCTACCGGCTCACGTCCGAGGACTTCGTCAATGGCGGCCTGTATAACTCCACGCACAACGCGCCGTCGCGCCGCTACCGCGACTACATGGATTTCATGCACGACTTCGTGATCGGCTTCGGCCGCCGGTGCATCGATCTCGTCCATCAGTACGACAAGCTCGCCTACGTCTTCTATGATGATCACTGGATCGGCGTGGAGCCGAGCAGCCCGCGGTTCCGCGAATTCGGTTTCGACGGTCTGATCAAATGCGTATTCAACGCCTTCGAGGTCCGGCTCTGTGCTCATTCCACCGGGGTGAAGACGCATGAGCTGCGCCTGCACCCGTATCTCTTCCCGACCGGACTGAAGGGCGAGCCGACCTTCAAGGCCGGCGGCAACCCGACGCTCGACGCCAAGAACTTCTGGATCGATGCGCGGCGCGGACTCGTACGCGCGCCGATTGATCGCATCGGCCTCGGTGGCTACCTGTCGCTGGTCGAGCCCTTCCCGGATTTCCAGGACTACATCGAGGGGCTGATTCGGGAGTTCCGTCTGTTGAAGTCGTTCCATGCCGGCGACCAACCCTGGACCGCGCCATTCAAGGTGGCCGTGCTCACGGCGTGGGGGGACCTGCGGGCGTGGACCTGTTCGGGTCACTTCACCAAGGGCGTCGTCCTTTACGACGTGCTCGAGTCGCTCGCCGGCCTAGCCTTGGACGTACAGTTCATCAGCTTTGACGACCTCGTGGCCAGGGGCGTGCCGAAGGGCGTGAAGGCGGTCATCAACGCCGGCCGCGCCGGCAGCGCGTGGAGCGGCGGCCATTACTGGAACGATCCGCGCGTCGAGGCCGTGCTCACGCAGTTTGTGCAAAAGGGCGGCGGTCTGGTCGGCATTGGAGAACCCGGCGCGCTCCCGCAGCCGGGTCAGTGCTTCAGGCTCGCGCAGGTGCTCGGGCTCGATCGCGACACCGGTGACAGGGTGGCCAACGGCAAATACAAGTACGCGGCGCCGGCGGTACCGGTGGCGAAGCATTTCATCACGGCGGATGTCACGGGACCGTTGGAGTTAGGATGTGACACAGGGGACCTGTATGTCTTGTCGGAGAAGACCGAGGTGCTGGCGGAGCGTGAAGGCTCGCCACGGCTGGCAGTGCACGGGTTTGGCCAGGGCCGCAGTGTTTACCTGAGCGGACTCAAGTTCAGTCCGGAGAACACCCGGCTGCTGCATCGCGCGCTCTTCTGGGCGGCGGCGCAGGAGGCGAAGTGGGGGACCTGGCAATCCGCGAATGTGCGGACCGAGGCAACCTGGTTCGCCAAGGCCGGCAAGCTCGTGGTTATCAACAACGCCGGCGAACCGCAGGAGACGGTTGTGACGCTCGGAGACGGACGCGCGTCGCGCAACGTGCGACTCGAGGCGCATGGGATCGCGATCATTGATGTGAAGGCGTGAGCAATTGCCGGAGCCGGTTGGGAGCGCGACCGCCCTCGGTCGCAATTGTGCACATGCCACGGTTCTCCCGACCACGACCAACCCCAGTCCCACGGTATGGCTTGTTTGGGCTGATCAACCCCTTGCGGTTGATTGCGACCGAGGGCGGTCGCGCTCCCAGGCTCCTACGTGATATCAGTCGTTCTATTTAACTTGCGGACCGTCCGGTTCCTTCCGGTTCGCGCTGGACGTAACGGAAGCGCATGAGTCTGCTCGATCCCAGTTCATGAACCCCGTCACCCCCGCTGCCGCCCCGGCACCTGCCCAGACTCCCAAGATCTGGCGGGTCGGAACCCTCACCTATACAACCGGCGCCCTCGTCGTGCTCTTCTGCTGGATGCTGTGGGGCGATTTCGCATGGCAGCTCAAGGAGCGCGCGGCTCCGCCCGTGGTGCAGCTCATGCTGCGGAAATTCCAGGCCTCGGATTTCCTCACCGGTCTTTTCCTTCTGTCGCTGCCGGCGGCGGTCACCGTGCTGCTCGCCCCGATCATCAGCTACCGCAGCGACCGTCACCGCGGCCGCTGGGGCCGGCGCATCCCGTACCTGCTGATCACCTCGCCCATTGCGACGGCGGCCATGTGCGGCCTGGCGTTCAGTCCATGGATCGGGACTTGGATTCACACGGAAATGGGCTGGGCCCCGGATAAGCTCAATCTTACCATCATCACGGTCCTCGGTTTGTCGTGGACCCTGTTCGAGTTCGCGACGGTCGCGGCCAATGCCGTGTTCGGCGGCCTGATCAACGACGTCGTGCCGCATGAGCTGATCGGCCGGTTCTTCGGCATGTTCCGCGCCGTGAGCCTGTTCACGGGCATGCTGTTCAACTATTTCCTCATCGGCCACGCGAAGGAGTACTTCATGCCCATCCTGTCCGGCATCGGCGTACTTTATGGCGTGGGGGTCGTGCTGATGTGCCTGATGGTTAAGGAAGGCGACTATCCGCCGCCGGAGCCGGTGCAGGACGGCAAGGGCGGACACCTCCTGGCGGCGATCAGATCCTACGGTCGCGACTGCTTCTCGCATGCCTATTACTGGTGGGTTTTTGCGGCCATGGCGCTGTCGGCCATGTGCTTCGTGCCGATCAACCTGTTCAGCGTCTATGCGGCGGAAAGCTTCGGCATGACCATGACCACCTACGGACGCTACATCGTGGTCACCTATGCGTGTTCGCTCGTGCTGGCCTACCCGCTGGGCTGGATGGCCGACCGCTTCCACGCCACGCGCATGGGCATCGGTGCCCTGGCGGTTTACGGCATCATCATGGGTGCGGGTTACTTCTGGATCTCGGGTCCGGAAACTTTTGGCGCGGTTTTCTTCGCCCATGTGGTCCTGTCGGGCTGCTATTTCACCGGTACGGCGGCCCTAGGGCAGATGCTTTTCCCCAAGCTTAAGTTTGCGCAGTTCGCCGCGGCCGGCGGCATATTGCTGTCGGTCTGCAACGTGGCCTTCGGCCCCATTCTTGGTGTCCTGCTCGACCTGCTGGATCATGATTACCGCTACACCTTCGGCCTGAGCAGCCTCATGGCGTTCATCGCGCTGCTGCTGAGCCTCGTCGTGTACTACCGCTTCATGGCGATTGGCGGACCGAAGAATTACGTGGCACCGGAATAAGCAGCGGTGGGAGCCGCTGCTGGGAGAGGGGATTTCGGAGATCGGAGATGGGTCGGAATCTTTCTCTTTCCTCTTTCTCCCAGTTCGGTCCTGTAGGTCAGCCCACAGGCGGGTGCGGTCCGGGCGCGCGCGAGCGCGCTGGCCTACGGGCGGCAACTCAGCCGGGAGACGGACGGCCTGACGAAAGAGAAAGATAAAGAGGAAAGAGAAATAATGCGGCAGGGCGGTTCCTACAGGTGGGACGCAAACCGCAGGCAGGGGCGGACTTTGGGCTCGTGTCGCCGCGGCCTCACGCGAAGCCTCGGGCCCGCTTACCCCATGAGCACCCTTCTTCGCGGCATCACCTGGGATCACACCCGCGGCTTCGGTCCGATGGTGGCCACGGCGCAGCGGTGGCACGAACTGCATCCGGAAGTGGAGATCGTCTGGGAGAAACGCACACTCCAGGCTTTTGCCGACGAATCCATTGCCTCGCTGGCGCAGAAGTTTGACCTGCTGGTGGTGGATCATCCCTCCATGGGTGAGGCGGCGGCGCATCGAATCTTCCTGCCGCTGGAGCAGCACCTGCCGGCGGACTACCTGCGCGACCAGACGGCCCACAGCACTGGTGCCTCGCATGCCTCCTACCAGATCAACGGTTCGCAGTGGGCGCTGGCGATCGATGCAGCCGCGCCGATCGCTGGCTGGCGCGAGGATGTGCTGGCGGCGGCGGGTGAGCGCGTGCCGCAGACCTGGGACGAACTGCTCGCCTTGGCGCGGCGCGGACGCGTGGCGTTCTGCGGCTGGCCGATCGACTGCCTGATGTACTTCTATGCGTTCTGCGTGAATGAAGGGGAGTCGCCCTTCGGTCCGGACAAGACGCGAATTGTATCTGATGCGGTGGGCGTGGCCGCGCTGCAGGCCATCAAGGAACTGGCCGATGCGTGCCATCCTGCTGGATTCACGCGCAATCCGATCCGCACCTGGGAGTGGCTCGCGGCGCAAGAGCGCGAAGCCTATTGTCCGTTCGCCTACGGCTATTCGAACTATGCCAGGGCCGGCTATGCGGCCCACCGTCTGAAATTCGGCGGATTGGTGACGCGCAAAGGCCGGCCGCTCACCTGCACGTTGGGCGGCACGGGACTGGCGATCTCAGCGCGGACGAAACAGGCCGCGGCCGCGTTGGCCTATGCGCAGTTCGTGGCCAGCGGTGAGACCCAGACCGGGATCTACACGATGGCTGGCGGACAACCGGCGCATCGGCGGGCCTGGCTCGACGCGGAGAACAACCGGCAGACGCAGAATTTCTTCCGCGATACGCTGCCGGTCATTGAAAATGCCTACATGCGTCCGCGCTTTGACGGGTATATTGATTTCCAGATGAAGGCTCCGGCGCACGTCGTGGCGGCGTTGCGCAATGAGATCGCGCCCCCTCAGGCGTTGGAGCGGCTCAATGCGTTGTATCGCGAGTATCCGTCAAGGTGAGTGGACGATCCGTTTTAACCACTGATGCACACTGATTGGCACTGATGAATACTGTGATTGAACCGCGAAAAGCGCGACGGGACGCGAATAAGATCCCGATCCCTTTCGCAGGAGAAAACAGAGAGCACGGAGATTTGGTCTCTTTGGCCCCTCTGTTCCCTCTGTTTGCTCCTGTAAAAATGGATTGAGTTTCGCGTCCCTTCGCGTCCTGCGCGGTGATAAATCAGTGTTTATCAGTGTGCATCAGTGGTTAAACCCCATTGTCTCCCCCCGTACCCATGATCGTAACCCCCAATCCCATCCTCGGCGCACTCCTGCACAGCGTCGGTGCCACCTCGGCGGCGCTTTGCTACACACCCCAGAAAAAAGTGCGCGGCTGGTCGTGGCAGACCTACTGGCTCGTGCAGGCTTCGTTCTGCTGGCTGATCCTGCCGGTGCTCGGAGCGTGGTGGACGATACCGCAGCTGGGTCTCGTGCTGGCGGAGGCGCCGCGCGAGGCGATGCTCAAGGCCTTCCTGCTCGGCGCGCTTTACGGCGTAGGCGGCACGGCCTTCGGCCTGGCGATCCGCTACATCGGATTTTCCCTGACGTATGCGCTGGCGATCGGCATTTCCTGCGTCCTTGGCACGCTGGCAGGTCCGCTGCTGGCCGGCGAACTCGGCGCGATCATGGCCAAGCCCGGCGGCGGCATCGTGGTGGCGGGCGTCGCGATCGGGTCCGCGGGCATTTTGCTCGTGGGCCTGGCCGGCCGCATGAAGGAGAAAAATCTCGCCGCGACCGGACCCGGGGTGGGTGAATTCCATTTCGCCAAGGGCCTCGCGCTCTGCCTGCTGGCCGGCGTGCTGTCTGCCGTTTATGGATTTTCACTGCAGGCCGGGCAGCCGATCGCGGATGTGGCGGCGGCGCACGGGGCGGGCGAGTTTCAGGGCAATGTGATCTACATCTTCTCGAACACCGGCGCCTTCCTGACCACGGCCGTCTACTGCATCTTTCTGCATTCACAGAATGGCACCGCGGGTGAGGTATTTCGGGCCGAGCCCGGGGCGCCGGCCAGCCGGCTCAGGCTCAACTGGGCGATGGCGGTGCTCACGGGCTGCCTGTGGTACGGACAGTTTTTCTTCTATGGACTCGGCCACACGCGCATGGGCAGTTTCGCGTTTTCCTCGTGGGCGCTGCACATGACCATGCTGGTGCTCGTCAGCGCCACGGTCGGCGTCGTCCTGCGCGAATGGCGCGGCTGCCAGCCAGCGACCAAACTCATGCTGACCGCTGCGCTCGCCGTGTTGCTCGGCGCCGTCAGTACCCTCACGTGGGGCAACTACTTGGGGTCTGTCTGAGATTTTGAACCACGGATGGCACGGATAGGCGGATGTGGCGAAGAGTGATAGCCACATAAGGCGCAAAAGGCGCAGGATTGTCTTGGGTAGGGTCCGGCCTCCGGACGGACCGCGAGGGTTGGCGTACCTTGCGCGGCCCTGAGGTTTTTGAACCACGGATCAGAGAATAACACCCAAGGCCCGTGCTATTTCACAGGAGGAAGCAGAGGTATCGGAGGACCTCATAAACTCTGTTCCCACTGCGACCTCCTGTTAAAGGATTGGATAAGTCTCTCGCTGATTGATCCGTGCAATCCGTGTGATCCGTGGTTAAAAGTTTGGGGATACCAATGGAACTCATCGACACCCACGTGCACCTGATGCACCCCGAGCTTTTTGCCTATCCCTGGTGCGCGGAAAATCCGGCCCTGCAGCGGCGCTTCAACCTGGAGGATTACCGGGCGGCGGCGGCCAAGGCAAAGGGCCGGGCGAAAATCCAGGCGATGCTGTTCATGGAGGCGGACGTTCCCGTCGCGCAGCAACAGGATGAGACCGAATTTTTCGCGCGCGTGGCCGACAAGGACCGGGGCGACCCGCCCCTGCTGGGGGTCATCGCGGCGGCCTCGCCGGAGTCGGCGGATTTTCCGCGGCAACTGACCCGGCTGGCGGGCGATGCGCGCGTGCGCGGCCTGCGCCGCGTGCTGCACAATGTCCCGGATGAACTCGCGCAGACGGAGCTGTTCGCGGAAAACCTCCGATTGCTGGCGAAACATGAACTCACGTTTGATCTGTGCGTGCGGCCGCGGCAGCTGGCATTCATCGCTGAACTGGCGGGTAAGTGTCCGCAGACGCAATTCGTGCTCGATCATGCGGGCGCACCCGATGTGGCGGGGGGCGACTCCGAGTTGTGGCGCGAGGGCATCCGCCGGCTCGCGGCGCATGCCAATGTCGCCTGCAAGTTTTCCGGACTCGGAAGCCTGGCCGACAAGTCCAAGCCGCTGACCGCGCAGGTGCGGCCGTTTTTCACGCATTGCCTGGAATGCTTCTATCCCGAGCGCGTCCTCTGGGGCAGCGATTGGCCGGTGAGTCCGAAACTGCAGGAGTGGGTTGAAACCACCGCGGAACTGCTGGGCGAGTTGAGCGACCATGAACAGGCGGCCATCGGGGCGGGCAACGCGGGTCGCATCTATCGGCTGAACTGAGAGCGGTTCAGATTGTAGGGTGGGGATTCCGATCCCCGCCCTGCAACCCTGCAGTCAGCGTGAACTTGAACTTCACGTCGTCATCCGTCCACTGCACGAAATTCGTGGCCCACGTGTTGTTCACGAGGTTGAAGTGCAGACCGTCGCGCAGATCGGGCCGATCCTGGCGGAAATCGTAGAGCGTGGGTTCGCCGAGGCGCACGAGCGGTGTGTGGTGCGGGCGGATGGTGAGGTTGGGATGAACCACGGTCTCCACGCCGTGCAGCCGGCGGTTGCCGCGACGGACGACGTCGCGGGGGTCGATGGCCTCGCCCGTCTTGAGCAGACGCCAGGCTGATGTGCGGCTGAGGCGCGGCGTGAAGCTGAACCAGGCGGCTTCCGGAATGCGGCACGCGGACTTGCCGAACCACTGGAGCGTAACCGTCGTGGGCGCCGCGGGATCCGCGGCGAAGGTCCACGAGACAAACACCTCGCGTGGACAACCGAATTTGCGGTGGGCGATCGCCGGCGGCACGAGGCGGAGCACCACCCGGCCACGGTCTTCGTCGGACTCGACCCACGCGCCAGTCACCCGGCCGGACCAGCGCCGGGCGCGGATGCCACGGAGTTTTTCGTAGCCGTGCTTGGTGAAATCAGGCCGGGCCCAACTGCCGGTGACTTCCTTGTTCACGGGATAGATTTCATACCAGCGCTCCACGTCGGCCGGGGAAAAGATCTGGTAATGAAAATGCCCCAGCGCATGCGACCGACCGGCCAGAGTGCGACCGTCCGGGGTGGTCCAGCGAATGAGTGCACCGGTGCGCGGGTCGAAGGCCACGGCATGTCCGGCCAGTGTGCCGCGGAGTCCGCTGAATCTGGCGAGTCCGCTGGTGACCGGCTTTCGGGCGGTGCAGGCCGTGAGGGTGCGCCGCGCTTCGCGGGCCAGGGGCGTGCCGCGCAGCGCCGCGACGGCTTGGTTGAGGTAGGCTCGCTGTTCACGCCAGGAGAATTCCTTGTCGGCAAAGACTCCGGCGGCGCGGTCTCGGCGAAAATCAGCGGTGCGCCACCGACCGGGCGTAATAATGCGCCACTCGGGGTGGCGGCGCGACGGCGGGTGGACCGTCTTCATGTCGCGGCCCCATGTGTGCTCGGCCACAAGCAGCAGGCTCTCCGCAAATTTCTGGAACGAACGATTCCGGCTGAGTGCCGGGTCGGCGGCGAGGGCCCGACGGTGCAAGTCGGTCAGTTCCCGGTAGCGGGCGATTTTCCACGGATCGCTGCCCACGCCGTGAATCCACGTGTCGGCAATCTCGGCGGTGACAACCGGCAGGCGCGACCAGACGGCGCCGAGTTCGCGGGCGAAGTCGTCCATCGTGCCGGCGGCCACCGTGGCCCCGGGGTATTCAGTCCGCAGTCTGGCAAAGAGTGCACGGATTTCATCGGGGGTCTGCGGTCCCTTGTTGTCGTAGGTGTGCGCGAAGTGCAGCACAACCGGCAGGCCGGGGAAGGTGACGGGCTCGCCGTAGTCACCGGAGTAGGCGACGGCGACCTCCTGTCCGGCGGCGTCACGCCAACGGAAGAGTGGGGGCACCTGCGGCACGGGCGTGGCGTGATTGACGCCGAAGTGGACAAAACGCACACCGGACCGCGCGAGCGGCCCGATGAGTCCGCGAGTGTGGCCGGGAACGTCGGTCATCTTGCCGGCGATGGTCTTGCGCCCAAAACGCGCGTCGAGGCGGGAGGCGATGGCGAGGCCGGCCTCGGTGAGCGGCACATCGAGCAACTCGCTGTGCCACGTGAAGGGCAGGGCATGCCACGCGATGTCACCGGCGGCGATGGCGGCCTCCATGGCCCGCCGGCCGGCGGGGGCGGAGGTCTCGAGGTAGTCCTGAATCAGCCAGGACCCCGTGGTCCAGATGAAGCGTTCCGGTCCGCCGCCCTCCCGCAGTTCGCGGGCGGTGGCCAGGGCCTTGGGGATGAAGGCCGTGCGGTAGGTGCGGAGCACGGAGCGGGCGGACGCGGTGAAACCAATGTCGAGGTGCGTCTTGAAGACGACGATCACGCGGCGGATGGCGGTGAGCATGGTGGGCGGGAAGGACCAAACACGGAATGGGAGTTGAAAGGAAGCCGAAGAGATGAACCAAAACAGTATCGCGAAAACTCAGAACTGCAGGCGGGGATACGGAATCCTGCCTGTCGTTTTCCAGGCTTATCTCTCGCGGAGACGCGGAGTACGCAGAGCCCCAGAATTTCTTCTCAGCGTTTTCCGCGTCTCTGCGTGAGACATTGCTGGGAGAGCTGGGCATGCGGGCAGCCGCGTTTTCCGCGTCGACCTCGGTGCAAGGCCTTGGCATGACAACTTTTCGCGTGCGAGTTGCCGCCTTCCATCCATGGCCAAGTCCACTTCCCTGCCATCCGCCAAACGACTGATCGCCCTCTCCGTGGCGGGATGTCTCAGCGCCGCGGCCGGCGCCGCCGTGCCGCCCTGCGTCACCTGGGATTCGCCCAGTGCCGATGCGCGCGGCTCGATGCCGCTGGGCAATGGCGACATTGCACTCAACGCGTGGGTCGAACCTTCCGGCGACCTGCTGTTCTACATCGGCAAGTCCGACTCGTGGGAGGATAACTCGCGTCTGGCCAAGGTGGGTCTGGTCCGCGTGAAACTCACGCCGGCCCTGTTGTCACCAGGCGCGGTGTTCGCCCAGAAGCTCGACCCGGCGCGCGGGGAAATGGTGGTCACCGTGACCACACCCGCCAGAACCGGCGTCCAGCCGGGCGAGCCGGTCACGCTCCGGCTTTGGGTGGACGCGAATCACCCGACCATTCATGTCGAGGCCGAGTCGGTTGAACCGGTCACAGCGACGGCTTCGTTTGAATTGTGGCGCACGGCGGCGACCACGTTGCCCAAGATCGAGGTGAGCGACGTCCACCTCGACTGGAAAAAACCCGACCACCAGCACGCGCCCACGGTCGTCGAGCCCGACACGGTGCTTACCGGCCTGCCCGACGGCATCGGCTGGCTGCATCACAACCGGAAGTCAGTCGGCCCGGAGTTGCTCATGCGGCAACAGGACCTGATGGATGCACCCTGGCAGGATCCGATCCTCCACCGCACCTTTGGGGCGGTCATCCGCAGTCCGGGGGCGCGGCGCGTGGATGACCGGACGCTCGAATGCGGTGCGGCGCAGCGGCATCATTTTGCCGTGCATGTGCTCACGCAGCAGCCGGCGACGCCGGAGGAGTGGCTCGCGAAGATGCGGCAGTTGATTCGCGAGGTGGAGAGCGTGGATCTGGCGCAGCGTTATGCCGCGCACCTCGCTTGGTGGCAGGATTTCTGGGCGCGCAGTCACATTGCGGTCACGGCGCGGGCCGGTGCGGCGGATCCGTCGGCCGCGACCGAGATCACGCAGGGCTATGCGTTGCAGCGCTTCATCACGGCCTGCGCCGGACGCGGGGCGTATCCGATCAAGTTCAACGGTTCGCTCTTCACCGTGCCCTGGCCGGACCAGCCCGGCGATGCGGACTACCGGCGGTGGGGTCCCGGTTACTGGTGGCAGAACACACGGCTCCCCTACACGTCGCTCTGCACGTCGGGCGACCTGGATCTGCTGCAGCCGTTTTTTCGCATGTACACCGGCGAAGTCCTTGCGGTGTCGCGCTACCGCACCCGGCGCTATTTCGGCTACGAGGATGCCGCCTACATGGCGGAGTGCATTCATCCGTGGGGCGCGGTCTTTGGCGAAAGCTACGGCTGGGAAACCCCCGCGGCCGAGCGCACCGACAAGCTGCAGGTCAGCGGCTACCACAAATGGGAATGGGTGGGCGGCCTGGAGTTGGTGTTCATGCTGCAGGATTACTACGATCACACTGGCGACCGGGAGTTTCTGCGGAAAACCCTTCTGCCGGCGGCGCGTTCGTTTGTCCGCTTCTTCGATTGTTACTACCGGCCGGGTCCGGACGGGAAGCTGGTGATGCATCCGTCGCAGGCATTGGAAACGTGGTGGGATACCACGAATCCCATGCCCGAGGTGGCCGGCCTGCATGCGGTCATCGGACGGCTGCTCGCGCTGCCGGGAGAACTCTTGCCGGCGGCCGACCGAAGTTACCTGACGGGTTTGCAGACGCGGCTGCCCGCGCTGCCGATCCGCGAGGAGGGTGGCGTGCGACTGCTGGCGCCAGCGGCGAGGTTCGAGAACAAGCGCAACATCGAGAATGCCGAGCTCTACGCCGTGTTCCCGTTCCGGCTCGTGTCGTTCGAGAAACCCGAGGCGCCGCTGGGCGTCGAGGCGCTCAAGCGGCGCCAGGACCGGGGTCCCATTGGGTGGCGGCAGGAGGATATTTTCATGGCTTACCTCGGGCTCGCCGATGAAGCGCGCGATTACGTGGTGCAGCGGGTCCGGAAGAAAGATCCGGCCTGCCGGTTCCCGGCGTTCTGGGGTCCGAACTACGACTGGACGCCCGACCAGTGTCACGGCGGCGTTCTGATGAAGGCCGTGCAGGCGATGTTGCTCCAGAGCGAGGGCGGGAAGATTTTCCTGCTTCCCGCGTGGCCGGCGGATTGGGATGTTGATTTCAAGCTGCACGCACCGCAGCAAACGGTGGTGGAAGGCCGGGTGCAGGGCGGCAGGCTCACGATGTTGAAGGTCACACCGGAGGCCCGGCGCGAGGATGTGGTGGTGAACCCGGCGTTTC
>CAZFHG010000033.1:0-8038 GCA_964518665.1 uncultured Opitutaceae bacterium
GGGCGTCTTCCGCCACGCCGACGCCGGGTATGATGCCGCCAAAAAATGCGCCCGACGCCTCCACGTTCCTATCCCGATGGCTAAGAAGTAGATTTTAACCACGGATTTTACGGATGGCACGGATCAGAGGATGGACTCAGGAGGCTCAAAATGCTCAAAAAAACCGACGAACCTTTTTCAGAAGGCAACAGAGTGAGCAGAGGATGGATTGTAGGGCACGGTTTCCGACGCGTCCTCCGAAGCCTTGGCGAAGGAGGAACCCCGCCTGGGGATCGAGTAGCTACGAGCGTAAGCGAGTGGACCATACGTCTCGTCTGCCATACCATCCACTCGCTCACGCTCGTAGCTACAGAATACAAGGCGGGGATCGGAATCCCCGCCCGACAACATCCTGTGACACGGATTGGTCCTTGTGTGACTTCTGAGCATCTTGTGGCCATTGCATTGGGCTTTCGATCCGTGCTATCTGTGTGATCCGTGGTTACTAATGCTCGGTCCTTCTTCTCCACTCATGCGGCTGATTCCCCATACCTTCTCTCCTGAGTGGCCCGCCAAAATCCCGGCCGAACGGTTTGCGTCGACCATCCGCACCGATGTGCCCGAAGACTGTGAAATCGCCCTGCTGGGTCTGGCCGATGACACGGGGGTGAAGCTCAATCACGGCCGGCCAGGCGCCGCGGGCGGTCCGGCGGCATTCCGTGCTGCGCTGGCGAAGTATGGCGCCAATCTGCCGGAACTGCCCTTCGTCTTCGATGCCGGCGATGTCCACCCGGGTCGGACGCTGGAGGAAACCCACGAGCGCGTCACTTTCGCGACTTCGGCCCTGCTGGAACGCGGCCTGCTGCCGGTCGCGATTGGCGGAGGCCACGATCTCACCTTTCCCTTTGTGCGCGCAGTCGCCACGCGGTTCTCGCGCCCCACCGGGCTTTATTTCGACGCGCACCTCGATGTGCGTGAAACGCCCGGCTCTGGCATGCCGTTCCGCAAGCTGGTCGAGGAGTGCGGGGTGCCCGCACTCCATCTGCACGGCTTCCGTCCCTTGGTGAATTCGCGCGAGCATTGGGACTGGTTCACCGCCCATGGCGGCCAGGCCTGGCCAGATGATGCCGCCGTGGCCCTGCCCGGGGGCGGCGATCTGTTTGTCAGCTTCGATCTTGATGTGCTCGACGCCGCGCATGCCCCCGGGGTCAGTGCGATCAATCCTGCGGGCTGGACCGTCCGCGAAGCGGAATCTTGGGTGGCCGCCTGCGGGGCCGAGCCGCGTGTACGATGCTTCGACCTGATGGAACTCAACCCGGACTTTGACCACTCCGGCCGCACGGCTCGCGTGGCGGCCCACCTTTTCCTCACCTTCCTCCAAGGCTTCGCCCGCCGATGACGCTGCACATCCGCAACGCCCGCATCCTCACCCTTGCCGGCGGGGCCGAACCCCGCCGCGGCGCCGCGCTTGGCGAACTGGGAATCATCCCTGCCGGCGATGTCATCGTCACCGATGGCCGCATCACCGCCGTGGGTCCGGGCCTAACTGCTCCCGCCGACACCACGGTTATCGAGGCCAACGGCCGGGTCCTCATGCCCGGGTTCGTGGACTGTCACACCCATGCCTGCTGGGCCGGCGACCGCATGGAAGAGTGGGCGATGAAGCTCCGCGGCGTGCCATACCTGGAGATCCTGAAAAAAGGCGGCGGCATCCATGCGACGGTGCGGGCCGTGCGCGAGGCCACGCAGAAGCAACTCGCGGCCAATCTCCGCGACCGCCTTGCCCTCATGCTGCGCGAGGGCACCACCACGGTTGAAGTGAAAAGCGGCTACGGCCTTACCACCGAGGCCGAGTTGAAAATGCTCCGCGCCATCCGCCGCGCCGCCGCCGACTGGCCGGGCACGGTCGTGCCCACGGCGCTGCTGGGTCACGCCTTTGAGGGCGACCTCGACGACTACGCCCGCATGGTGGTGAAGGAAATGCTGCCCGAGATCGCGCGCGAGTTTCCCGAAATCATGGTGGATGCGTTCTGCGAGAAGGAGGCGTGGTCCGTCGAGGCCTGTGTGAAACTCTTCGAGAAGGCGCACAAGCATCACCCGATCCGCGTCCACGCCGACCAGTTCAATCCCCTCGGCATGATCCCCGAGGCCATCCGTCTCTTCGCGCGCAGTGTCGATCACCTTGAGGCCAGCCGGAAGGACGACCTCGTCGCCCTGGCCAAGTCCCCCACCATGGGCGTGATCCTCCCGTGCACCGGTTTTCACACGGACGGACGCTATGCGCGGGCCGGATTTTTCGTGGATCAGGGCGGTGCGGTCGCGCTGGCGACCAATTGCAATCCGGGTTCCTCACCCGTGCATTCGATGCCCTTCGCGATCGCGCTGGCGGTGCGGCATTGCGGCCTCACCCCCGCCGAGGCCATTTCGGCGGCAACGGTCAATGCCGCGGCCGTGCTGGGCCTGAAGGACCGCGGGCGCATCGAGACCGGCCTGCGCGCCGACCTGCTGCTGTTGCACCACAAGGACGAACGGCTGCTCGCCTACGAAGTCGGCGGCAATCCGGTCGAAAGAGTTATCTGCGGCGGGGTGGTGGTCTGACCAAACAGTTTACCACGGATTACACGGATCCTGAGTTGGCCACAAGAGGCTCAAAAAGCTCATAAGGACCAAACCTTCCTACAGGAGGTAGCAGAGTAAGCAGAGGATAGTGTTGTAAGGCAGAGCTGCGCCTTTCTCTTCAGCAAGTAGGGGAGGTCTCAGACCTGCCTTTCGCACGCCACACCGCGGATGATGCGCTAAATGGCGGGTCACAGACCCGCCCTACCACCGATCCTCCGCTACCTCTGTTACCTCCTGTAAAATGGATCGTCGGTTTGGTCCCGAGTCTTCTGTGGCCAAACCATCCGTGCCATCCGTGTGATCCGTGGTTAAAAACTCAGGCCACCGCGACCGGCTTGCCGGAATCGGCAGACGCGTAGAAGGCATCGGCGATGCGGGCGAAGAGGAGGGCGTCCTGCAGCGACGTGCGCGGTTTGCGCTTTTCGCGGATGGCGTCCACGAAGTCGAACACCACGCCGTCATGCTCGATGGTGAGCATGGACTCGTCGCCTTCCCACAGCACACGCGTGCTGGTGCCGGTTTCAGGATTGGGTTCGATCAGCACGATGTTGGCGGACTTCGCCTTGAGCATCTGCAGGCTGAGCGACGCTTTTTCGCCGCCGATGACCCAGATGCTGCCGGGGGGCAGGGTGGTGGCCTCGGCGCGTTCGTAGGTGAGCACGCAGCCTTCCGCGAAAGTCATGAGCCCGGTGAGGTGGGTCTCGGCGTCCGAGCCCGGCGCCGCGTAGGCGGAGAACGCCGGCGGCACCTGCCAGGTCTTGGCGAGGGCGAATTGCGGGGTCAGCTTGAAGTCGAGCAGGCCGAGCAGGTAGTCGAGGTCATAGCAGCCCCAGTTCACAAAGATGCCACCGCCGTTGAGGTCGCGACGCAGGCGCCACATGGGGGGGACATTCTTCGGCGTGGGACCGGGCTGGCCGATGCCCCGGCAGGTGATGGTGCGGATTTTGCCGAGGCCGCCGCCGCGGAGAAACTCGGTGGCAACGCGGGCGGATTCGAAGGAGCGGTAGCGCGACGAGCAGCAGGCGCCGACGCGGTCGCCCTGCACGGCGATCATGGCGCGGACCTCCGCGGCGTTCATGGCCACAGGCTTTTCGGTCAGCACGTGCTTGCCCTGTTTGAAGGCGCGGATCGCGATCTCGGTGCGGGCGCAGGCCGGCAGGGCAAGGATGATGCCGTCGATCGTCGGATCGGCCAGCAGTTCGTCGGCGTTGGTCGTCCAGCGCGGCACGCCGAAATCCGTGGCCGTTTTCTGCGCGACGTCGCCGCGCAGGTCGCAGACCGCGGCGGCGCGGGCAGTGGTGATCTTGGCGAGTGCGCGCAGGTGGAACTGGGCGATGACTCCGCAACCGATGATGGCGAGGTTGAGCATGGGAAGTGTGGTTCGTGTCTGCTTCACACGCCATCGCGCCAAAGTCTAGAGCGTATCCGTTTCCAGGCGGCGCCGTGGCTTTCTAACTGTAGGGAGCCGGGGAAATTATGCGCAAAGACGCGAAGGTGCGAAGTGGGCGCGAAGTTTTAACCACGGATGGCACGGAAGATTTGGCCACAGAAGACTCGGGACCAAACCGACGATCCATTTTACAGGAGGTAACAGAGGTAGCGGAGGATCGGTGGTAGGGCGGGTCTGTGACCCGCCATTTAGCGCATCATCCGCGGTGTGGCGTGTAAAAGGCAGGTCAGAGACCTCCCCTACTTGCTGAAGACAAAGGCGGAGCTCTACCCTACAACACTATCCTCTGCTTACTCTGCTACCTCCTGTAAGAAGGTTTGGTCCTTATAAGTTTATTGAGCCTTATATGGCCATCCTCAGGTCCATGGTATCCGTGCCATCCGTGGTTAATAACGGAATTTTTCTGTGCATTTTGAGCCTTTTGTGGCCATCCCTTGCTGAGCAAATTGTTCCCATCCCGTGTCCCTCGCACATTTCATTGGCTCCGAACTCATCACCGCCCTCGGCCGGCTGGGTCCGGGACACGTGCTGGGGTCGTGGCGCGGCTACCGTCCGGCACAGCGGCGGCGGCGCATGAAGTTTGCTCCCGTCCTCTACGGTGAGGACCACGCCCACGGCCACGACGAGCTCTGCCTGCTCATCGAGGGACGGTGCCGTTTCAGTTTCCATCACGAGGGCTGCGTGCTGCGGCCCGGGGATCTCGTCTTCTGTGCGGCCAACACGCCGCACGCCGAGGCCTATGTGCGGCGCGGCGACGGCTACCGCCTCGTGTGGTGGAGCCTGAGCGAAACCGAGCCGCGGCTGCATGCCACGCGCTACAGCCGGCGCGGCGGCTTCGCGATGGAGCACATGATGGATCTTGGCCTCCTGCCGGCCGAGGCGCGCGAACGCCTGCAAACCCTGCGGCGCATGACGGCCGGGGCGCAGCCGCCTGCCGCCGACGCCCTGCGTGAAGCCATGCTCACCGTGGCCCTCGCCCTTTACCGGCGCATACTTGATGGCGGCGAGGCCCAGCTCGACACGCGCGCGCAGCTCGTGCGGCGTGCAGCGGATTTTGTGCGGGCCGAGTCCGGGCGGCCGCTGGCCCTGGCCGACGTGGCCCGCGCCGTGCACGTGTCGCCCAATTATCTCACCGGTCTCTTCCGGAAGGAGACCGGTACATCGCTGGGTCGGTTCATCCTCGGCGAGCGCATCGGCCGGGCGCAGAAGGAACTGGGCCAGGCAGGGGCCAGCGTAAAGACGGTGGCATTGCAGCTGGGTTTTGCCGACCCCTTCACTTTCAGCCGCGCCTTCAAGCGCGTGACCGGGCGCTCGCCGCAGGAGGTTCTCAAACGCGGGTGATCCTGAGATTTAAACACAGAGACACAGAGGGACGAAGAATACATCATCGGCAGGCATGGTGATCCGAGCCACCGTGATCCGGCATACTCCGCGCCTCTATTTTTAAATCCTACCGGCTGGAATCGCCGGGATCAGCCCCAACGCTGTTCCGGCGGATCGAAGACGAAGCCGTGGAATAGTTTCCGCTGCGCCGGCGACAGGCGGCGGTTGTAGAATTCCTTGGAGTAGCTCCAGTGTTCCTGCGAGGCGATCATCCACGGATGCTCGTAGGCGTAGTAAAGCATTGTGCGGCCGTTGGCCGGGCTCGCGAAAGCCGCCGAGGTATGCCACAGCGCGTTGTGGAACAGGATCGCCGTCCCGGCGGGCGCGCAGACCTCCACCATCCCGGGCAGTTGCTCGCGCGTACCCATCTCGGCATTGGTCGGGGGATTCCGTGCCTTGTGACTGCCCGGCACGATGGCGAGGTTGCCGTTGCCGGGCTTGGTCATGTCCGAGAGGTAGTACCCCACCTTTAATTGCAGCAGCGGAATCGGCCAGCCGAGCCCGCGGTAGCCGTCGTCGTGTCCATCCAGGTGCCAGCCGCCCTTGCGGTCCGGGAAATCCACGCCGTAGTCGAGAATGACGTCCGAGCCATGGTGGTGCGGCTTGGCATTGAGCAGGCCGTGGACGAATGGCATTAGCGCCGGCCAGTCCAGGAGTTCGAGGAACAGCGGATCCTCATCGAGGATATAGAAAAACCGCGTGCTCCGGCCGTTGATCTGCGTGAAGCCTGTCTGCGGCGCGCCCGTCCGCACCGCCTCGCGGCGCCGGGCCGTCGCTTGGTCCGCTGCGGCCAGCAGCCTGGTCACATGGTCACGGGCGAGGAATCGCTCCAGGATCAGGTAGCCATGGGTGTCGAAGAATGCCTGGGCGTCCGCGTCGAAGGTGTGGGAGGACATGGGGCGGGGGTGCGCCGGTTGTATGGGTGGTCGGCCACACTGCGCCAGTGAAAACAACGGGTCTTTTGTGGCGCAGTATACAAAGGGATCGGAAATATAAACACAGAGACACTGAGGAACAGAGAAGACGTGATAGGTGCGGACCCTATCAGCGCTGATATGCATTCAAACCGGATCGGCCTCTCACCTGCGTGCCGAATCAGATGTAGCCAATCCGAGGTATTCTCCGTCCCTCTGTGCCTCTGTGTTAACCGGTTCGGAATCTTTGCCGCTAAATCCAAATTCTCACAGCTTCATGTCCTTCCCTTCGCTCAGTCCTTTGCGGCTTAGCGTCTTTGCGCTTAATCCAGCTCCGTAAGATTCGACATGGTTTCGTAAACCCGGCCATTCCCGGTCTCCCGGTGGTCTGTTAGAGTATGGGCCTCATGAGCACCACCCTGGCCCCTGCTGCCTCCAAACTCGCCCTGTTGGACGGTACCCGCGTTGGCGAAGTCACTTACTCGAAATTTCCGCATTTCTCCGAGAGCGCCATCGCCCGCGTGGTCGAGGTGCTGCGCGCCGGCAAGGCCGTCGGGCTGGGGCGCTTCCACTCACCGGAGATCGGCGAGGCCGAGGACACCATCTCGCGCTACCACGGCGGACGGCGCGTGCTGGCCTGCGGCTCGGGTCATGCGGCGCTGCAGGCGGCGCTGGCCGGCCTCGAGATCTGCGGCGGCGACGAGGTGATCACGACACCTTACACGTGGGGCGCGTCCATCTCCTGCATTTTGCACCAGAACGCCATCCCGGTGTTCGTGGACGTTGAGCGCGAGACGGGGTTGATCGATCCCGCGCAGATCGAGGCGGCGATCACGCCGCGGACGAAGGCGATCCTCGCGGTGCATATCTTCGGCCAGCCCGCGAATCTCAAGCGGCTGCGCGCCATCGCCGACAAGCACAAGCTGATGCTCATCGAGGATGGCAGCCAGGCGCATGGCGCCGAGATTGACGGCCTGCGCGTGGGCAATGTCGGCGATGCCTCCGGCTTCTCCTGCATGGGCGGCAAGGTGCTGCCAACGACGGAGGCGGGCTACATGGTGACGCCGCACGAGCAGGTTTTCTGGAAGGGCGCGATGATCGGTCAGCACATGGGTCGCTCGCCGGAGAAGGATTTCCCGGATGAGCTGCGTCCGTGGGTGGACTCGCTGGTCTATACCTACCGTGTGACGCCGTTGAATGCGGTGCTGCTCACCGAGCAGTTCGGCCGGCTGGACGGTTGGATCGCGGAACGCCGGCGCCACGCCGACCTGTTCCGCGCCCAGATCTCGAACGCCAAGTTCGTACGTATGCCGAACTACGCCGCCGGGGTGAAACCGGTCTTTCACCTGCTGACGATGAACTTCGATCCCGTGGCGGCCGGCGTGTCGCGCGACACCTTTGCCGCGGCGATCAAGGCCGAGGGCATGCTGGCCTTCGGCTACGTGCCCTCGCCGATCCCGGACTGGCCGCGCCTGCACTGGCAGGACTACCGCGGTCCGCGCGTGTCATGGCTCTCGTCGCTGGAGGCGGCGAAGGTGGACTACCGCGGGATGGCGCTGCCGAATTGCCGCTGGCGCGTGGCGAACTCGATCGAGACGCGCTTCGACTACGTGGATCCCAATGAGGCCATGATCAACCGCATGGCGGAGATCATCCACAAGGTGGAGTCCAACATCGGTGCGCTGCGCGACTA
>CAZFHG010000033.1:8138-9397 GCA_964518665.1 uncultured Opitutaceae bacterium
ACTCCCCGGTTGGGGGTGCAACTGGCGGGCTACGGTCCGTATCGGAATCGGGCGGCGAAGGAGATCCTGGCACCGTTGCATGCACGGGCGCTGGTGGTGAAGGAGGGGAAACGCTGCGCGGTGGTGCTGAGCCTGGAGAATTGCGGCACGCCGCGTCCGCTGGCGGCGGCGATCCGGGCGGCGGTGGCGGCGCGGATTCCTTGCCGGGCTGAGGATGTATTTTTATCAGTCACGCACACGCACAGCTGCCCGGCGGTGGGCGGGATGTACGGCTGGGGCGAGGCGGACATGATGTACGTCGAGACCCTGCCGGTGCGCGCCGCCGAGGCGGCGGTGCAGGCATGGGCGGCGCAGACCGAGGTCGAATGGCGGCATGCGCATGTGCCTTGCGAAGGCATCGCGGTGAACCGTGAGACTGACACGGGCTTTGCGATGAATGAGAATTTCGCGGAGCGCATGGATCCGAAGTGGCGGCCGGCGCATCCGGAGCAGACAGATCCGACAGTTCGCGTGCTGGCGGCTTATGCAGGTGGGAAGTTGGTGGGGTGTCTGCACCACTTCGGGTGTCATCCGGTGGTTTACGGGGAGAAGACGGCGTCTATTCACGGCGACTACGCGGGGCTGGCTTCGCTGGAGATCGAGCGGCAGCATTCGGGGGCGGTGGCGATTTTTCTCCCTGGCGCACTGGGAGACATCAACCCGAAGCTGAATCACCGGGTGCCGGCGGAATCAAAGCGGGCGGTGAAGGCGATCGCGCGCCAGTATGCCGGCAACATCGCGCGGGGGTTGCGCGCGGGTGAACCGGTGGCGGCGACGCCGCTGAAGGCGGTGCAGCGTGATCATTTGTTCACGCGGCAACTGTGGTCGCGGCGGAAGGTGGAGCAGCGCATCGCGGCGCTGGAAAAGATCTTTGCGCAGCCGGGGGTGAATGATTTCCCGCATACGGGCGGTCAGCCGCCGCTGCTGACGAACGGCATGGAGCTGGCGCGCCTGCAGGGTTTGCGCGAACTGGTCGCGCAGTATCGCGGCCGGCGGGCTCCGAACCGGCCGGTGTGCCTGCATGGCATCCGGATCGGCCCGGTCGCTCTGCTGGGCTGCGGACTGGAGGCGTACAGCAGTTTGCAGGCGCCGGTCCTGGCGGGGTCGCCGCATCCGCACACGTGGCTCGTGAGCCTGGTCGGCGGCATCGGCTACGCGCCGGACCGCGCGGCGCACGAGCGGGCGGGGTACTCGGGGGATTTCGTGCCGCTGATGTGCGG
>CAZFHG010000033.1:9497-10757 GCA_964518665.1 uncultured Opitutaceae bacterium
AGCGTTCCAACTGCCTTGGTCTGATCCCGGATCCGGTGGTATTTATCAGCGTTAATCAGTGAAATTCGCGGTAAAAAATGCCTTGGGTTTGTCCCTCTACTCCGACAAAGCCGCCGGGGCCAGGTCGCCGATCGACTGTTCCAGGGCGCGCTGATCGGTTTGGGCGATGCGGCCGGCGGTGGCGGGCAGGGGTGTGTCGAATTGATAGCCGGGCTCGCTTTGCTGTCTGCGCCAGGTCTCTCGCATCTCCCGCCAGGCTCCGAGCAGTGTGCGGGGCTTGGGCATGTCGGCGGCCACCTCCCGGTGCAACTGCTTCAAGTGATAGCATGGCACGCCGGCATACATGTGGTGCTCGGTGTGCCAGTTCATACGCCAATAGAGAAATGTGGAAATCGGATCCAAGGTGATGGTCCGGACGCAGAGCCGGAAATCGGGCACATTGTCGCGCAATCCGCAGTGCATGGGGACAGCCACCATGTACCGCCAGAAATTGCCGATGAAATACGAGAACGTGGTCAAGAGCGGCAGCAGCCAGAAATTCAGCCGCCAACCCAGGACGATCATCGCGAGATGGAACAGCACAATCACCCGGTCCCAGTTCACCGCCTTTTGGCGCTCCGCCGGGTAGCCTTCATACAGCGCGGCCAGCCACTCCTCGCCGGACGCCTTTGGATCCGGCCGGCCATCGGCAGCGGCGGCGCGCGGAAAGATGCCGAGCGCGGACAGGAGGGCTTTCTTCACGGCGGGATAGACGCCGATGGACTCGAATCCGCCGGTCACGTTAAACGTGAGCAACTGGAGGAGATAAAGCGCCCTCAAGGACGGGGTTTTCGGGAGGGTCACTTCGCGGTCGCCGGCTGGGTGGAGGGTGTAGCGGTGATGATACGTGTGGCTCATGGCATACTCGTGAAAATTGTGCCACGACAGGACGCTGTACACGCGCAGGAAGAACCGGTTGAGCCACTTCGTTTTGAACACCGTGCCATGGCCCAAGTCGTGAACCGCCAGCCCGAGGAATGAGGTCACGGTGCCGTGCAAAAACAGTGCGACGAAAAACCACACCCATTGCTGTTGGAAATACAGGTACACCGTGAGCAGGCCCGTGGCGGTGACGAGGGCCAGATGCCCGACCGCCTGAAACAAACCCTGAAGGTCGCTGCGCCGGCTGAGCTCGCGCAGTTTATCGCCGGCGATGGGGCAGCGATACCACACGACGTTCAGGGTTTTGCAGACCTCGCTGTGGGTTCGGTTGGGGGAGCT
>CAZFHG010000033.1:10857-22543 GCA_964518665.1 uncultured Opitutaceae bacterium
ACCACACGACGTTCAGGGTTTTGCAGACCTCGCTGTGGGTTCGGTTGGGGGAGCTGATGGAGCATCCTTACAGAATCCACCCGCGGAAACCGCGAATTTATTCGGGCGGATTCTATCGCTAGCTGTAGAAATTGGGGTGGAGCCTCGGGAGCTTGACTGAAGTTTTAGGTTTTAAGGGTTAGGTTTTAGGTGCCGGACATCATGTAGGGGCGTACCTCGTGTGCGCCTTTGGGACCGCAAGCGCGGTTAAACGCAAAGGGCGCAGTCGAGCTGCGCCCCTACACTAAAACCTCTTGGTCAATGGCCGTGTGTTAGGTGTAAAATTTTCGGTTTAGGCCTAGTCACCTAATACCTAAATCCTAAGACCTAACACCCCTCGGCCTCAGCTAATGCCGAGGTACTTGTCGCGGCCGCGGACAAGGGCTTCCATCTTCCGGTCGGAGACGGAGCGCTTGAGCATCCAGAAACCGCAATCGGGGTGCACCCAGCGCACGCGGCCTTCGCCAACCTTCTTCTCGACGGCCTCGATGCGGGCGGCGATCTCGTCGGCGGTCTCGATGTGGTTCACCTTGATGTCCACGACGCCGATGCCGAGGGAGATCTTCTTGTCGATCTGCTTCAGGGCGTCGATGTCGCTCTTCGGGCGGTGGGCGAGTTCGAGCACGAGGTGGTCGCAGTGCAGGGCGTTCAGGAAGTCGACGAGCTTCTGCCAGTTGCCCTTCTGGATCGTCTGGCCGCCGTAGTTGCCGAAGCAGAAATGGACGGCGCGCTCGCCCTCGATCTGGTCGAGGACGACGTTCATGGAGGAGGCGGCGAGGGGGGCGTCCTCGGGGTTGCCGGGGATGTTGGCCTCGTCCACCTGGATGCAGGGGGCGGGCAGGCCGGGCATCTGCGCGGCGAGGACCTCGGCGAGGGCCATGGTGAGCTTATCAAAGCTGCCGTAGTGGTGGTCGAGCAGTGTGCGGGCGAGCATGTAGGGGCTCGTGACGGTGAACTTGAACGGACCACCGGCGACGGCGGCGGCGCGCTGGCAGTCGGCGAGTAGATTGAGTGAGCCTTCGCCGAGCTTGCCGGTGACGACACCGGCGGGCTTGCGGCGGAAGCCCATGGGATGGTGGCGGGAGAATTCCTCGGTGACCGAGCGGCCGACGACACCGGTGATGCCGGCCATCGGGCGGATGAAGTACTCGATCATGCCGTTGGTGTCGGGGTGGTTGACGTCGAAGCGGTAGAGTTCGCCGTCGGTCGGGAGGTCGATACCGGCCTGGCGCTGGATGTCGAAGACGACGCGGGTGGCATCAATCACGGCCTGCTCGCTCGGCAGGGCGGCCAGCCAATCGGGGACGGGGTAGGAGCCGACGGTGGTGGTGAGAATGCGGGGTTTGGTGGGAAGTTTGTTGGAGGCCATGGAAGGGGCAGGGAAACCAATGGTTACCGGGATAACGAGCAGAAATTACGTCAACGGAGGGGGAGGGAACGCTGATCTTCGCTGATCTACGCTAATCCTAAAGGAGAGTGATTCAATCGTTTAACCAACTGCTATCAGCGCAGATAAGTGAAGATCAGCGTTCCTTAAAGCGTCCATAGTACCACCCCGACATGATACCGGGGGTGGACCGGGGTGCCTTTGCAGTAGTAGGCGGTGACGAGGGTGCCATCGGCTAGTTGCACGGTGGCGGGGTAGCCGCCGTCGCGGGCGGTGGGGTTCGCGTCGGTGGGGTTGGTGGCGGTCTCGAAGTCGACTAGGGTTTGGGGATCGCTCCAAGTCTGGCCGGCATCACGGGAGAGGCGGACGCCGACGCCCCAGAGGGCTTCGGTGCGGATACCGTAGGTGAGGAGCAAACCTCCATCGGCCAAGGCGGTCAGGGCGGCGGGGTGCTCGTTCCTGCCTGTCACAGCCTGGGTGAATTCCCAGGTGCGGCCGGAGTCCGCGGACACAAAGAGATCGAGGCGTTGGTCGCCGCAGGTCCGGGCGGCGGCGATGAGGCGGCCGTCGGGGAGGGGGAGCCAGGTGGTTTCGTTGTGTCCATCGGGGGTACCGAAGGTGGCGCGGTGCGTCCAGGAGCGGCCATCGTCAGCGCTCACGTAAAAATGCACGCGGTTGGTGTAGGCCATGAAGCCTAGGGTGCCGTCGGCGAGCGGCCAGATGTCGCCGAACGGAACGAGACTCGCTCCGCCGCCGGCATGGCCGAAGCGACGACCGTCCCCATAGTGCGGACCGATGGCATCGGCCGGTGCGGCTGGGGCGGGGAAGTTTTCCCAAGTGCGCCCGCCATCGCGGGAGCGGGCCGGGATGGGAGGCATCAGGTTCTGGCCAATATGGCTGGCCGGCGTTCCACGCTGCGGACGGCCGTCCCAACCGGCTACAAGGGCGACAAGGGCGCCGTCACGAGCCAAACCGGCGGCGAGGTTCATGCGATTCGTCCCGGGAGCGTGGAGGACGGGTACGCCCCGTTTGGTCCAGGTGCGGCCGCCATCGGCGCTGCCCCAGCATTCGGCGGCGCCCTCCCAGAGACCATGGCACGGTTCGGGCCAGATGAGGGTGGCGAGATCGCCATCAGGCAGGAGCGTGAGATTCGGCCAGCCGCAGGCGTGGTCGATGGCAATGATGCGTTCGAGTAGTCGGGGGGTGAAAGAAGGCGGCATGGGATTGGGAAATGGGAGCGCGGGCAGCCCGCCCGCTGATTTGATCGTTCTCTTTCCTCTTTATCTTAATCTTTCTCGGATTGGATGTTTTGAGAAAAGCCCTGACGAAAGAGAAAGATAAATAGGGAAGAGAAAGAGTTGAGGATAGAGAGCGCAATCAACGCACCACGGGCTCCAGCCGAAAGAGTTCCACTCCGTGGCGCGGAACGGAACCGGACCAGCCGGCGCCGGCGTTTTCAACCGGGCGGCCGCGCCAGAGATCTTTCACGCGCCAGTTGCCTGGGAAACCGAGCTGGGTCCACGTAACCTCGACCGTCAAAGCCTCCTCGTCGCGGTTGAACAGCGCCACGGCCACGGCGCCGTCGGCGAGCGGGCGCACCCAGGCTTCACGCACGTCGTCGAGCACCACGCGGCGCGCGGGTTTGGCGAGAGGATCGCGGTTGATCGCAATGACATCGTCGTTGGTGAGCAGGGCGCGGGTGGTCTCGTCCAAGACGCAGGGATCGCCGCCCAGAACGAGCGGAGAAGACCGCAGGGACCACAGGGCGAAATGCGTCCGCTGTTCGTCCCGCGTGAGCTTCACGGGATGGAGTTCCCGTCCGAAGCCGATGTGGCCCAGCATGAGAAAACACATGTCGTTCCAGCGACCGGGTCCGGCATGCTGGTCGCGATCCTCGCCAAAGAATCCGGTGCCGGAAATCGCACCCCACGTGTCCATGAGATCCTGGTCAACGCGCCAGGACTGGCCGCCGACCTTCTCGCCCCACTTCCACACCTCGGCGTGGCCGTATTGGCAAAGGTTGAAGGCAATGTCCCGCGGTTGCGCGCGCAGGGCCGCGCCCATCCGGGCGTAGGGCCGCTCCCAGTCCGCCTGCTCCAGTCGGTCGGTCTCGAGCGAGTAGGCGCACCAGTCGTACATGAGGAAATCAAAGCCCCACGCGGCGAATTGCGCGGCATCCTCCGTCTCGTGGCCGAAGCTGCCGGTGCAGCCGCCGCAGGTCAGCACGCCGGGCGAACTGTAGATGCCGGCCTGCAGGCCGCGCTCATGCAGCCACGCCGTGAGCGCGGGCATGTCGGGGAAACGGGCGTTCGGCAAAATTCGGCCCTGGGCATCCCGCGCCGGTCCTTCGAACGTCGGGTCGTTCACGATCCCCTTCCAATAACCCGGGTGGCGGCCCAAGCGCTTCTCGCGTTCCATCAGCCGCACGACCCGCGGATCGTCGGGACCCGGCCGCGTCATCCAGGCTTCGTCGAGTTTGACCAGATTCCAGCCGTGATCGGCAAGTCCGGTGTCCATCAGCGCCGTGGCGGCTTCGCGAATCCACGCATCAGAAATCTTGAACGACATGCAATACCATGAACTCCAGCCCTGCGGGGGTGTCAGCGAGATCGTCTCGCCGACCACGATGAGCAAGGCGGTGGTGGCGCGGCCGGCGGAGTTTTCGGCGGAGAGCTGGATGGTCCACTCGCCGGATGAGGCGGGAGCTACGCCCGCCAGCACCTGACGTTTAGCATCGAAGGTGATGCCTTGCGGAAGATTGGCAGCGGACAGCTTTATCGGCCGTGCGCCGACAACATTCACGCGTTGGAGGAAGGGCCGACCGGGTCGCACGCCGACGGCGGCCGGGAGGTTGAAACGCGGGGCGACCGCGGGCGGCGGGGCGAGGATTTCGCCCACGGCGGTTTCCGGGGCGACGGCCACGGGGGGCTCGCCGGTGTAAGAGATGACGGGTGCGATCCAGTCGGCGCGGGCGTAAGGTTCGCCGCGCACATCGGCGACGAGCGCCAGCCGCTGTACGCCGCGCAAATCCACCTGCAGGGGCACGGCCGGACCAAACCGCTGCTGCCACGGACTGCGGTGAAGCACGCGGCCGTCGCCGACCACAATGAACCGGATGGTGGCGAGCGGACCGGAGGTGTCGTCCACCCCGGTCAGCGCCGTCAGGCTTTGGGCCCGGCCACCCAGGGCGATCTCCAGCCGGCTGCAACCGCTCGTGCCGAAACCGGCGGGATGGGTTACCCGCCCGACGCGCAACAAACCGCCTCCCGAGGCTTCATTGGGCTGTGAGGCCGGGGCGTAGGCCTGCTGAATCTCGCGCAGGTTGAGCTGCTCAACCCGCATTTCGGCGGCTGGGAGGGGACAGGCGAACAGCCATCCGCCTAACAGCAGCAGAAACCGGTTCTGGGCAAGGAAACGGAGCATGACCTTGAGATGGCCCGAACCACGCCCGGTCGCAATGCCGCATCACGTGGTTTCGTTATACCCGTTGTTTTCGGGATCTCGTTGGGCGGGAATTTCGATTCCACATATTCCGATCTGTCTCTCGCGGAGACGCGGAGGGCGCGGAGTATATATACCAATTCTCTGCGTTTTCCGCGACTCCGCGAGAGATACGGTTATAAGGACCTCAGACGGGATCGGAATCTCCGCCCTCAACCCGCTTTCTACACGTATACTGTCGCGCGCCTTGAACGGTTTGCGGATATGTGCGAATCAGTTGGGTATGAGCACCCCAACACTGCGCATCGGTTTGTTTGGAATCGGGCTCGACGCCTACTGGCCGCAATTCGCCGGTCTCAAGGAACGGCTCGAGGGCTACGTCGGACGCGTCGCTGGCAAACTCGCGCGACCGGGCGTGGAGATCGTGAACCTTGGTCTCGTGGACAATCCCGAGCGCGCGTATGAAGCGGGGCATGAATTCCGCCGGGCGGATGTGGACCTGATTTTCCTGCACGTCACAACCTATGCGCTCTCCTCCACTGTGCTGCCGGTGGTGCTGCGGGCAAAGGTGCCGGTCGTGATTCTCAACCTGCAACCGGCGCCGGCGATCGATTATCCGAATTTCAACCACATGGATGACCGGACCAAGATGACCGGCGAGTGGCTGGCGCATTGCGCGGCGTGTCCGGTGCCCGAGATTGCGAATGTCTTCAAGCGGGCCGGCGTGCGCTTCCATCAGGTGACGGGCATGCTCGACGATGATCCGGTGTGCTGGAAGGAAGTAGATGCGTGGGTCGAGGCGGCGCGGGTCGTGGCCGGCATGTATGGCAACCGGCTCGGCCTGATGGGGCATTACTACAGTGGCATGCTCGACATCTATTCGGACACCACGCTGCAGTGCGCGACCTTTGGCACGCACATCGAGATCCTGGAAGTGGATGCGCTTTCGGCGTTGCGTCGCGAGGTGACTGACGCGCAGGTGACGGCGCGCGTGACGGAGTTTCGCAAGGTGTTCGAAGTGCAGGCAGACTGCGCCGCGGCCGATCTCGCCGAGGCGGCGCGCACGTCGGTCGCGCTCGACCTGTTGGTGGCGAAGCACCGGCTTGGCTCGATGGCGTATTTCTACAGCGGCACGGGCGTGGCGGAGAACGAGGCCACGATGTCGTCAATCATCCTCGGCACCTCGCTGCTCACGGGGCGCGGCGTGCCGGTGGCGGGCGAATATGAGGTGAAGAACGTGCAGGCGATGAAGATCATGGACCTGCTCGGCGTGGGCGGATCGTTCACTGAATACTATGCGATGGATTACACCGACGATGTGGTGCTCATGGGCCACGACGGTCCCGGGCATATCCGCGTCGCCGAGGGCAAGACCAAGGTCCGGCCACTGAAGGTTTACCACGGCAAGGTCGGCAAGGGCGTGTCGGTCGAGATGTCAGTCAAACATGGTCCGGTGACGCTGCTGTCGGTGGTCGAGCGCGGCGACGGCAAGCTCGGTTTGTTGTGCGCCGAGGCGGAGTCGGTGCCCGGTCCGATCATGGAGATCGGCAACACCAACAGCCGCTATCGTTTCGCGTGCGGGGCGCGGGAGTTTGTCACGCGGTGGAACGCGCAGGGTCCGGCGCACCATTGCGCGGTCGGCGTGGGTCACGTGGCGCACAAGCTGGAGAAGGTCGGCGCGTTGCTCGGGCTTGAGGTCGTGCGGGTGGTATGAGGCGGCAGGCAGATAGTGTCGTTGTAGGGGCGCAGCTTGACTGCGCCCGTTCGGCGGTTTTCGGCCGAGGTGGCAGAAATGGGCGCACACGATGTGCGCCCCTACATTTAGTTGCGCTGCTCATCAGCGCGACCGCCTTGGCCAATCCCAATCCCATGACCACAACCCCAACCCATCAACCCGGTGAATCCCGCTCCGTCGTCATCAGCGGCCAGCCGGCGCAGGAATTCACCGTGGACGGCTGCCGCGCCTTTGTGATTTTGCCGTCACCAGCCGTGCCCGGCAGCAGGCAGCCGTGGGTCTGGTATGCGCCGACGCTCCCGGGATTGCCGGCACCGGAGGAGACTTGGATGTTCGAACGGTTTCTCGCGGCCGGGATCGCGGTCGCGGGCATTGATGTCGGTGAATCGTTCGGCAGTCCGGCGGGCAGGGCTCATTTCACCGCGCTTTACCAGGAACTCGTGCAACGCCGCGGTTTTTCGCCCAAGCCCTGTCTGCTCGCGCGCAGTCGTGGCGGACTGATGTTGTACAACTGGGCGGTGGAGCATCCGGAGTCGGTGGCCGGCGTGGCCGGCATCTATCCGGTGTGCAACCTGTCGAGCTACCCGACCTTGGCGAAGGCCTGTGGCGCGTATGGCATGACTGAGGCGGAACTTGCGGCCAATCTCGCGGCGCACAATCCGGTTGATCGCATCGCCCCGCTGGCGCGGGCCGGTGTGCCGATCTTGCACCTTCACGGTGATCAGGACGCGATCGTTCCGCTCGAGCAGAACTCCGCGGCGCTCGACGCGCGCTACCGTGAAGCCGGCGGGCAGATGCGCCTGATCGTTTTCCCGGGCCAGGGGCACAATTACTGGCCGGGCTGGTTCCAGTCGCAGGAGCTGCTGGATTTCGTCATCGCGCAGGCGCGGAAGTGAAACCACGAGGGTGGACCCCTGGGTGCGCGACCGCCCTCGGTCGCAATGCACACGAAGCGTGGAATACATCCGGATACCAATACTGGTGTTTCAAATGCGGGGAGGTTTGGGTGTTTTTGCGGCTGGCGTGAGATTGCGACCGAGGGCGGTCGCGCTCCCAGTCCCCGCCCTACCTCTTTCCTACGGGTAGTAACGGCGATAGTTTGACGGGGCCGCCGGTCGCACCCGTCATCTTCCCACCCGCCTCCCTTCCTTCCGCTTTCACCCATTGGAATCCCCGTCTGCAGCGTCTCCTGCGCCCAAAACCTACCGCGTCGGCACCCTGATCTACACCCGCGCAGCTCTGGTGCAGGTGATGTTCTGGATGCTGCTGGGCGTGGTTTTCTTCCAATTGCTGCAAATGCTGCCCTCGACGGCGCTGCCGCTGCAACTGCGGTGGGCGGGGGCCAGCGACACCCTGATCGGCTTCAAGAGCAGCCTCTCCTCCATGGTGGCCTTTTTCTGGTATCCGATGGTGGGGGCCCGGAGCGACCGCCACCGCGGTCCGTTGGGCCGGCGGCGGCCATTCATGCTGTGGAGCATCCTGCCCCTGCTGCTCTGCATCATTCTGCTGGGCGCGTCCGCCCCCGCGGGGGTCCTCGTGCATCAGGCGCTCTCCTGGTTCGGCCTGGGCGAACAGGTCACCAGCGCGGGATGCACGGTCGTGTGGATCCTGTGCGGCATGGTGGCGTTCATGCTCTGCAACGCCTTTCTCGTGCAGGCCTACGGTTGCCTGGTGGCCGATGTGATCCCGCCCGAGGTCATCGGCAAATTCACGGGGTTTTACCGGGCGCTGGGCGCCCTGGGCAGCCTGGCCTTCACCCGGTGGGCGCTCCCTTGGATCGAGCAATACACTTTCCTGGTCTACGCCTTGATCGGGGTGCTCTACGCCGTGGTATTTTCCCTGATCGTCTGGCGCGTGAAGGAAGGGGATTATCCCCCGCCGCCGCCCAAGGCGCCGGGCGGCCGCCTCGGGGCGTTCAAGGTCTATTTGCAGGAGTGTTTTACGCACCGCTTCTACCTCAATTTCTATGTGGCGACCTTTTTCAACTGGGCGTCGCTCGCCCCGATGGCCTTCCTGATTTTCTTCGCCACCAAGGCCGGGCAGCCCGGCTATGCCCCGACCCTTGACCTGTCGCTCGATGAATTTGGCAAGGTGAAAGGCTGGACCTTCCTGGTCCAGATTCCCGTCTTCCTGGTGGTCGGCTCCTTTGTGGACCGATTTCATCCCATGCGGGTGGCCGTCGTGGGGATGTTCCTGGAAAGCGTGAGCTTCCTCCTCTGCTACTGGTTGATCGATGATGCCAACAGCCTGCTGCTCTGGCTGTGCCTTAACCAGGCGGCCATTGCGGTGTACCTTGGCGCCTACATGGCGCTCGCGCCCCGGCTGCTGCCACGGAGCCGGTACGGACAGTTCCTGGCTGCCAACACTGTCTTTGGCATCACGAGCCTGATCATTGCCCCGCCCCTTGTGGGCGAACTGCTGACCGCGATCCGCGATTACCGCTTCATCTACCTGTTTTGCGCCTTCCTCACGGCCATGGCGCTGATCGCAAACTGGACGCTGTTCCTGCAATGGAGGAAACTTGGCGGTGACAAAGGCTTCACGCCACCAGAACCGGGCGGGACGCCGGCCGAGCCCACTGCCCAAGCTCCGGCCTAGCCGGCGAAACCGGTCATCCTCTCCTTTTTTAGCCCATGAATATCCCGCCTACCGCTCCCAATCCCAGCACCGCCTTTGCGAACTGCACCGGCAACACGAACGAGGAAACGGTCCTGCATACCTGGAACACCAGCGTCGCGAACGCATTTGCCGCGGACCTCGCGGCTCCCGCGCCGGACCGCAAGGTCTGGGCCATCGGCCTGCCGGTGAAGTCCAACCGGATGACGATGCAGTTAGTGGACGTGTGGTTCGACTGCGGGGACCAGGCGTCCGCGGTGACGGTCGGCTACAAGACCAGCTTCGTGGTCGAGTGGTCGGGCTGGAACACGATGTATTTCACGGTCTCGTCGCTGACCAAAGTCGGCGAGCCGGCCGGGGTTCATGCCATCAAGCGCGTACGCTTTGCGGCCGGCAGCGCGACCTTTGCCGGGACGGTGCTGGAGTTTGGACTGGTGACGTGGCCGGACGATGCTCCGCTGATCAAGGTCACGCCCTACGAGGACATGGTGGTCAACTTTCTGGCCCCGCGGATGTGGGACCGGAGTGATTGGACGTACACGGGCAGCGTCACCCTGCCCGCGGGCGAACAGTCCCTCGACGTGGGCTGGATGTATTCGAACCTGCGCTATCTCCAGAAGCCTGGGCGCAGGCACCAGACCGCGTACACGCGGCGCATGAATGTCGACCTCGGCGCCTACCAGGCGGTGGCGCTTTTCACCGCGACCGATATCCGGGCCAATTTCAGCCTGGTGCTGGAGATTGACGGCAAGACGGTGCGGGCGATTGACCGCCGGCGCGGACTCGGCGGCGGGGATGAGATGCGCGCAACCATCTCGGGCCGGCGCCTGACAGCGCTGACCATCGAACTCGAACAGGCGGAGACCGAGATCAAGGAGACCCTCGACGTGCAGGTCGCCACCTCGATTCGCTGGATTTTACTGGAGCGCAAGGGCACGGATCCCGCGCTGGTTGGCGAGGCTTGGGGCATCCCGGCTGTGCCGCCGCCGGCCCAGGTGGAAGCCCTTGAGCAAAATATCCTGCCGGTCGGTCTCATGATCGGCCGCACTGAGTTCCTGCAACTGCGTGAGTCCGCGAAAAAGCCCGGAACGCTGAAAAAGATGGCCGACGAGATCGTCGCGGAAGCGGTAGCCCATCTCGATTACCAGCCCGAACAGTATGCCGGTCGCTACCTGCCGGTGGATCTTGGCAACCAGGGTTGCGAGCGCCGGGTATCGCCGGCGAACCAGATGTATGATGTGAACAGCTGCATGGTCTACGGCGGCGTGGCCTATGCGCTGACCGGCGACGTGCGCCACGGCCAGACCGCGCGGCGGGCGCTTTTCACCACGCTGCGTTGCACCACGTGGCAGGCCGGTTTCGCCAGCCGCATTCCCAGCGGCCAGCCCGGTTACCGGGCGCCGTTCATCGAGGGCTCCACCGCCGAATGCGTGGCGACGTGCTATGATTTCATTTATCCGCTATTGTCCGCGGCCGAGCGGCGCGAGGTCGAGGATGCGCTCTACGAGAAGGCGCTGCCGTGGCTCGACATGTACCTGCGCCTGAACGGCGAGGGCTATCTCCTCAGCAGCAACCAGGGCGCGGTCTACACGGCGGGACTCATGTGCGCGTGCCTCGTGGCGCGGCGCAGTCATCCGGACGTGGAGGAAATCCTGGAGCGGGGGATCAAGTGGTTCCCGCGCATGATGAACAACTATTACAAGGTGAACGGCGCCTCGAACGAGGGGCCGGGCTACTGGGAATACACCACCCAGCACGCCGTCTCCTCCCTCCTCACCATCTGCCGGTACAAAGGCTGGAAGGTGCAGGACTACGCGCCGGCGCATTTTGGCCGGACGATCGATTACCTGATGCATCTCCGCTCGCTGGCGCGGGACCGCCTCTCGTTCCTGCCGTTGAGCGACAACATTGAGGGCGTGGGTTACAACTTCATGAACAGCTCGTTCATGTTCTTTGCGAAGTATTACAAAGACCCGAACGCCTTCTGGCTCTGGCACGAATACTTCGCGCGCCGGCCCAATCCCCCGGGGAGCACGTTCTTTGGCAAGCGCATGGCGGGCGCCTGCTCGCTGTCGGGGCTCATGGAGTTTCTCATGTGCGTCGAGGAGTCGCCGCAGCAGCCGCAGTTGCCGCCAGCGAAGACCTTTGAGGTGTGCGACCGCATATTCCTGCGCACCGGCTGCCGGCACGGCGACATCCTGTTCATGTTCGAGGGCGGCCCGCAGACCTTCGAGCACACGCACAGCGACAAGGGCGAGTTCATCATGGAGGCGTACGGCGAGCGCTTCGCGGCCGATCCCGGGACCATCAAGTACCAGGACCCGGCGCATCTGTTCTACAGTGCCACGCCCTATCACAACCTCGTCTCGTTCCGTGGCACGAACCAGGTTTACAAGGATCCGGAGCATGCCGTGGTGCTGGAGCAGGTTAAATGCGGGGAGCAGTGCGATTACAGCGCGGCCGACCGC
>CAZFHG010000034.1:0-5956 GCA_964518665.1 uncultured Opitutaceae bacterium
TGGCCGGTTACACGTCATCCGGCTACAGCGGCAATTTGAGAATTGGCATTGATGGCAATCGGGACGGGGTGGTTGATTTGTTTCTCGGCCCGAAGCTATCGGGCAACGCCGGTTCTCAGGGAATCGTATTTCAAGATGCTACAGGCGCGGGAAATTATTCCCCATCAACCACGGCATTGGGCAATCCCTACGGGCGCATCGCGTTCACTGCGGACAACTACAATTACCAACCGATCGCCCCGGTGCTGGACCCGCTATGGGGCGCTCAGGGTGTTACGGTCAATTCGGCCATTTCGTTTACCGTATCAACCCAAACATTGAAGGATGCGTTTGCGGCCTTGGGCATAACCCTGACCGACCAATCGTACATGTCGTTCCTCGCGTTCACTTCTACCCAAGCGAATGCCATCAACCAGGATTTATACGGACCCGCTGGAATATCTAACACGACTCGCTTTGACGGACCCTCGGGCGGATTTTCTGATTACTATGCATTGGATGGTTCATTCGCACCAAGGCCGATTATTCCGGAGCCTTGGGTTTATGGCGCATGCTTCATGGCGTTCAGCCTCATTTTCGTTGGATGGAGCAGGTGGTCTTCGCGGCGTGCCTCGACTTGCTGACGGTATGTGAGCCGGTATTGGTGATCAGCATGAGTTGGAGGGTCGGGGGGCGAATCGGCGGGCGTATGAACTGGAGCCATTGCATATTGCTTTGTCCGACTCCACCCTGACCGGCTTCGCTGTCAGCTACGGCCGTAATACTCGGCTAAGCATCATCGGTTTTATTTTCAAGGGCTCCCTTTGAAGGGCAGGCCTATTCTCTGTCCGGGTGCAGTCTGATGCATCCAGGCTTCAATGCTGCACGGCACGTGAACGGTCATGCCCAGGCAGTCTTTCTTGTCGTTGCCGGATTGGCCGCCAGTCTCATGCCCGGGCGGCGGCAATCCGTCTCTGCCCAAGACCAGCCATGCACATCAAATCATCGGAGACCAAAGTCAGTGAAGCACGAGAATGCCATGGGGGCATGGGCAGCCTGTGGTGCCGCGAGATCCTCGGTGATTACCACCGGGCCGGCCCGGGCATCAAATTCGTCCACGACGACGCCATCGCCCCGGGCGCCAGCATCGGTGAACACTGGCACGAGGGCGACGAGGAGTTCTATTACATTTTGGAGGGGGCGGGGGAGATGACACTCGACGGCCGGACCGTGCAGGTGCAGACCGGCGACTTCTGTTTCACGCGCAGCGGACACCGCCACAGCCTGAAAAACACCGGCGCAACCCCGATGCGCATTCTGGTGGTTTGCGCCAATTCACAGCTAGCAGCGCGGCCCTGAATGCAATCCTTCCCGCGGATCACGCGGATGCCGATGGTATTATCCGCGAAAATCCGCGTAATCCGCGGGAAAGTATTCGCCGAATTCCGGCCAGCGCGAAGTACCAGAAACTAGACCTGACGGAGTAGGGCTAGGTCGAGGCCGGCTTGTCGCCAAATTTCACGTTTTTCAGGCCCCGTTGGTTTTCGTAGATCGAGCCGGTGAATCTGGGGGCGGGCAGCGGCAGGCGGACGGGCACGGGGGCTAGCCGCGGGGCGCTGACCGGTGCGCCTTGGATGACCGTAGCGGTGTAGTTTTCCCAGGGTTTGTCGCCCGGCAGGAGCGGCCAGGCGTCGGCGGCACAATATTGAAAGAGCAGCAGCCGGCGGGGGTGGGGCGAGCGATTGGGGGCCGAACCGTGGAGCAGCCGCACGTGATGGATGGAGATGCCGCCGGCCTTGAGCGTGATGGGCACGGCTCCGTCGGGCCGGAAGGCGGGGTCGGTGACGGCACCGATGAAAACCCCGTCCTGATGATGATCGAGCATCGGGCCGCGGTGGGTGCCGGGCAGCACGAGGAGGCAGCCATTCTCCAGCGTGGAGTCATCCATTGCGACGCCGACGGCGAGCAGGTCGTCGTTGGTGTGCGGATAAAACGCCCAGTCCTGATGCCACTCCACGGGACTGCCGACATCGGCGAGCTTGAGATTGAGTTTGTTGCCGTTGCAGGCGATGGCCGGACCGACGAGCTGACCCACAATCGCGAGCACCTTCGGGTGCAACAGGGCGCGGCGGTAGACTTCGTGCTGCCTGATCGGATCCTTGAGCCGCCGGAGCCGGGGTTGCTGCGGCGTATGGCTGGGCTCCAGGTCGAAGACGGCATTGTTGGCCGTGACGGCGCGTGAAGCTTCCACAAACTCGTCGGTCACTCGCCGGAGTTCGGCGACTTCGCTGGCGGAAAAAACCGCCTCGATGCCGAGATAGCCTTGCTCGCGGTAGAACTGAATTTGGGCGGGGGTAAGCATGCCGGGGTGGGGTGCGCGGTAAATCCGTCAGGAAGATTTCATGAGGTCAAGATTGCCCAGGCACACATCCACCCACTCACTATGCATCAGCGGACAATCAGGGACGGCCTATGGATTTGCATCCGTGGTCAGAGACTTGCACGATCCGGTTCCTGAATCGGCACCTTGGATCGCCCTCGGAAATGCCACGGGAATATACGCCATGAATGAACGACAGCGCTTTGTCTCGGCCATCACGTTCCAGCACCCGGACCGGGTCCCCTTCACGCCGGGTTACGGCCGCAAGTCCACTCTCGAGGCTTGGCGAAAGCAGGGTCTGCCCCCTGGGGTCGAGGATTACCATGGCCACGTGCGCCAGCTGCTGGGCATCCCGCCCGAAGACTGCGCCCGGTTGCGGGTCGATCCCGGAATCGACTTCCGCATGATCCCCCAGTTCGAGGAAAAGGTCCTGGATCATCGCCAATCCACCCGCGCCGGCGTGCCCGGGGTGCTCGTGGTGCAGGACTGGAAGGGCAACATCTGCGAGATCAGCGATGAGTTCGACGTGACTTACCTGCGCAACGCCATCGACTTTGTGACGCGTTCATGGGTGCGCTGCCCGGTGGAGTCGCGCAGCGATTGGCCGGAGATGGCCGCGCGCTACAATCTGGACGATCCCGCCCGGTTTCCCGCCGACTTTGCCCAGCGCTGCCGCCAACTGAAGGAGCGGGATTATGTCAGCGGCCTCATATTTTCCGGACCCTTCTGGCAACTGCGCGAATGGCTGGGCTTTGAAGGCCTGTGCATGCTGCTGCTGGACGATCCGGACTTCGCGAAGGAAATGATCGAGTTCTGGCGGCAGTTCGTCGGTCGGATGCTCGATCGCATTTTCCAGCATTACGTACCGGACTTCGTGTGCATCAACGAGGACATGGCGTACAAGGAAAAGCCGATGATCAGCCCGGAAATGGCCCGTCGGTTCCTGCTGCCGTCCTGGCGTCAGTGGGGTGAGCAATGCCGGGCGGCGGGCGTGCCGGTGTATGAAGTGGATTCGGACGGTTACGTCGGCAGCTTGATCCCAGTGTGGATCGACGCCGGCTTTAACCTCAACTCGCCCATGGAAGTGGCCGCAGGCAACGACCTGCCGGCCTACAGCCGGCGCTTTGGCCGGCAGATGGCCTATCGTGGTGGGGTGGATAAACGCCGGATGGCCTTGGGCGGACAGGCCATTCGGGACGAAATCAGGCGCCTGCAGCCGGCCATTGCTGCCGGAGGCTACATTCCCGGTTGCGACCACGGCATTCCACACGATGTCTCCTGGCCCTGTTTCGTGGAGTACTGCCGGGAACTGGCCAAGGCCACAGGGTGGCTTTGATTCAGGAACGACGGAAGTAGCGCATGAGGCCGAGGGCCGCAAGACTGCCGCCTATCATCCACAGGGTGGTGGCTTCATCCGGGACGTGCGGCGGTGCCGTCGTGATCTGCAGGCACACCCCTTGGTTGTAGTAATGGCATTCGGGATCAAACCCGAGTCCGAACATGTTCCCGGCGCCGTTGCTGTAATTGTAGGTGGGATCCACGATGTAGTTGCCCAGCAGACTCAGCTGCGTGGCAGTGAAATCGTAGACAAAATTGAAATTGGTGCTGTGCCCGCCGACCGGATCTGTCCAGCTGGTCAGAGCTGTGGAACCCTGGTAGCGGTTACTCCGGCTCGCCGGGGCGAACCAATTGCCGTTGGCCACATTGTCATTTGAATTCTCGTTGGTGATGGTCGTGACGTTGCCGGAACTGGGCTTCTTGGTGTCGTCCAGCAGATTGATGTAGAGAATATCATTCTCAGCCCGCCAGTCCCAGATGTTGAAAATGGTCAGACGGGCGCTGGTGATCACATTGCCTGCGAGCACGTCATTCTGCAGCGTGCTGCTGGATATGCCCCAGTAGTAGGCATTGTGGTGATCCAGATCCGCGAGATCGGGATCACTGGGCTGGAAAGAATAGGACCCAGCCTTGACCGTCACTGCCAGTGTGCCCAAGGCGATAACGGCCAAGGACAAGCGGAGGCTGGCTTTGAAATAGGTAAGAATGGATGTAGTGGTCATGAAGACGTGAGTGAACTCAATTGAATGCGTGGTAATTGCATGGATGGTGCCACGGTTGAGATACGGGATCTTCACTAACTGCTAATGATTCTATAACAATTTGATATGAAGTTAAATTTTGCTCATACGGGTGTAAATGAGGTTGCTCCATATAGGGTCATGTAAGCTAGATCGACGGTATGAATGTGCTTAGTAAAGCATTTGCATTTATGAACGTCGAATTCGTTCACGCTGCCCTGAGGCAAAAATGCTTAAGTGACAGCTTTTGAACGTATAGGAAATTTTCATCCCAGAAATTGCGTGCGAATGACACTCCAAAAAGTGTCAGATTTGCCGACAGAGTTTTTCGAGGTGGCTGGGCGTGTCCGTTGACATAGAGTCCACGGCTGCAGAGAATCAGCCCATGGAGCCCACTGATGCCGGCCGTTGCAGTCGGCGCGACTTTCTCAAAGCCGCCGCGCTTTCCACCGCGGCCATCGCGATTGATGCCAGATTCGCCCAAGCCGGTGAAACCATGAAACCCACCTCCAGCAACCAACCGGTCCTGCCGCGTCGCCCCTATGGCCGGAATGGCATTCAGCTTTCGATCATTGGCATGGGCGGCATCGTCGTGATGAACGCCGAGCAGGCGCATGCGAACCGCATCGTGGCTGAATTCGTCGAGCGGGGCGTGAACTATTTCGATGTGGCGCCCTCGTATGGCAATGCCGAGGAGAAACTCGGTCCGTCGCTCGAGCCCTACCGCAAGGATTGTTTCCTCGCCTGCAAGACGACGCAGCGGACCGGCACCGGCGCCGCGGCGGAACTGCAACGCTCGCTGGCCACGCTGCGCACCGATTACTTCGACCTCTACCAGCTCCATGCGGTGACCGATGTCGGCAAGGACATCGACACCGTTTTTACCAAGGGTGGGGCGATGGAGACTTTCATCGCGGCGAAAAAATCGGGACAGGTCCGGCACCTCGGATTCTCGGCGCATTCGGTTGAAGCCGCACTGACGGCGATGGATCGCTACGATTTTGATTCGATCCTGTTCCCGGTGAATTTTGCCAATTACCACGTGGGAAATTTCGGTCCGCAGATGATGGCCCGGGCCCAGGACAAGGGGCTGTCACGGCTCGCGCTCAAGGCCATGGCCCGCCAGAAATGGCCGCCGGACCACCCGGACCGTAAGAAGTTTCCCAAGTGCTGGTATCAGCCGCTGTCCGATCCGCATGAGGTCGAACTCGCCCTGCGTTTCACCTTGAGCCAGCCGGTCACCGCGGCACTGCCGCCCGGCGACGAGGCGCTCTTCCGCCTCGCGCTCGATCTGGCGCCCAGCTTCCGCCCGATTACTGCTCCCGAGACGCAGGAACTCACCGCCTTGGCTGCCGGCCTCGATCCGGTGTTTCGTTTCACGGGCACGGCGTGAGAAGAAAATCAGAGACCTGAAATCTGAAACCTGAGACAGGAAAACAGAAACCTGAGACTTGAAACCTGAAACCTGAGTTCCAGGCCATGAGGTGTCTGGGCTGATCCATAGATGGCGGCCCGAAAA
>CAZFHG010000034.1:5966-22439 GCA_964518665.1 uncultured Opitutaceae bacterium
TGAGGTCCATAATTCAGGTCTCAGGTTTCAGGTCTCAGGTTTCATATTCCCTCCCGCCCCGATTATTCGCACGCAACGGGCTTGCCAAGCGCCGGGGCGATCCCTTACGCGCAAGGTCCATGGCCGACGCCCCCAAGCCCGTTGCAATCGTTGATTGGTACCGCACCCCGCTGCCTTCCGCGCTCTTCAAGAGCCTGCATGAGCGCAGTGACTTTCGCGCCTTCGTGCAGACCGGCGGCTTTCTCGCCATCGCCGCGGGCACCGGGACACTGGCCTTCTGGTCCTGGTCGCACTGGTCGTGGCCGTACACGGTGCTCTGCGTCTTCCTGCACGGCATGGTGTCGAATTTCTACATCAACGGCATGCACGAGCTCGGGCACGGCACGGTCTTCAAGACCCGCGCCTTGAATGCATTCTTCGTGCGCGTGGTCTCGTTCTTCGGGTGGAACCACCCCGACATGTTCAATGCCAGCCACCAGCGGCACCACCGCTACACGCTGCATCCGCCGGACGACCAGGAGGTCATACTGCCCGTGACGCTGACCGTGAAGAATTTCGTCGAGCAGGCGATCTGCAATCCGCGCGGGCTGATCTGGGTGGTGAAATATTCCTGGCGCATCGCCGCCGGCCGCATCGGCTCCGAGGGCGGGTGGGAGGCGATTTGCTTCCCGGTGGACCAGCCCCAGCTCCGGCGCGCTCCCATCCTTTGGGCGCGTTGCCTGCTGGGCGGCCATATTGTGATCGCCCTGGTATCGCTGTATTTCGGGCTGTGGATCATCCCGGTCCTTGTTTCCTGCGCCCCGTTCATCGGCGGCTGGCTCTTTTTCCTCTGCAACAACTCCCAGCACGTGGGCCGGCATGACAACGTGCCTGATTTTCGTCTCTGCTGCCGTACCATCCTGCCGAATCCCGTGGTGCGCTTCCTCTACTGGCAGATGAACTATCACACCGAGCACCATATGTATGCGGCGGTGCCGTGCTACAATTTGAAGCGCCTGCACGAGGCCATCCGGCACGAGCTCCCGCCCTGCCACGGTCTTATCGGCGCATGGCGCGAGATCGGCGCCATCATGCGCCAGCAGGCGGCGAATCCGGCTTACAAGCCCGAGATCGTCCTGCCGCCGGCGAAAACCACGGCCGCCTGAGCGCGAAAGCGATGGGAGTAGGGCAGGTCTCCGACCTGCCCATCTGAGGCGTAATTCGCGTCTTCGACGTAATCTGAGCAGGTCGGAGACCAGCTCACCCTGGCTTTCGTGCGCCCGCGATTCACCCGTTTGGCCCCGGGAAAAGCGCTTGCGTCACCCCGGGGGGCGTAAAGACTCCGTGCCGACCGTAAACCGCACCGACCCACCAAGCCGACTAACACCGCGGGTTACCAACCCGCTTTTGACTACATGGACGACAACGCTCCCAAGGAAAATCCGTCGCCGGATTTCAACAAACTCGACCTGAGCCAGCTCCAAAGCTTCAGCTTCGGCACCCAATGGACCCAGGACAAGCAGGAGAAGTCGGCACCCGACGGGGAGCGGCGTGAACGCAGTGACCGTCCGCGCCGGGATGACCGCCGTCCGGGCATGGGCGAACCGCGTCGTGACCGGCGCACCTTCCAGAAACCGGCCGGTGCCCCCACCGGCGACAGTTCAGCCCCGGCAGCACCCGCGGGTGGCGCGCCGGAACGGCGTGAGTTTGCCGGCGACCGGCGTCCGCGCCGGGATTTCGCGGGCGGCCCGCGCCGCGAGGGCGGCGATGACCGCGGTCCGCGCCAGTACCAGCGCAACGAGGCCCCGATGGATCGCGGGCCCTATGAGAGTCCCTATTTCGCGGTGACGTTCTATCCGGAGGACACGAGCTTCAACGCCCTGGCCAAGACCATCCGCGCCTCCTGCCGCACGATCGAGCTGTTTGAAATCGCGCGCACCGTCATCGACAAGGACGACCGCTTCGTGGTGGTCATTGCCCGCAAGCCCTCCGCCGACCCGGCGGCCCCCAAGCTGCCGCTTTACATCTCGGTGCCGGACGGCATCCCGTTCGAAAGCGACGAGGCCGCCGTGGCCCATGTCCTAAGCCAGCACCTCGGGCTTTTCTTTGACACGTCCGACGTGGAAGTGGACGCGCCCAAGGGCAATTACCAGGTCATCAACAAGTGCGGCATCACCGGCGAGCTGCTCGGGCCGCCGAATTACCATCGCTACAACCAGCTCGTGCAGCAGCATTTTGCCGCGAAGATCTCCCGCATGTCGCTGGAAGCCTTCCGCTCCCGCATCGAGACGGTCCGCGACCCCGAGGTGGTGGCCCAGTGGCTGGCGAAGATGAAGAAGGTCACCCGCTACACGTGGAAGATGGCCGGCGCCCCTGCGCCCGTGGCATCCGCCGCTCCGGCTGAGACCGCGGCTCCGGCTACCGAAGGTGAAACTCCTGCGCCGGAAGCGACTGCACCGGCAGCACCCGCGGCTCCCGAGGCCCCGAGCTTTGATTCATTGGAAGAAGCCCGCCTCTATTTGCTCACCAATGCGCGCGACAAGGTGGTGAAAACCACCGAGTCGGCCCGTTTTCACGGCCGTCTGGGCGAAACCCTGCCGCAGGGCGAAATCCGCCGCGCCATCGAGGGCGCCTTGGAGCGCCAGCGCCGCTTCCCGCTCGACACCGCCAATGCCCTGCGCGGCCGCCTCCGCCGGGAGCATTTCACCATCTTCAAGAAGGGCTCGAAGGGCGTCTCCTACGTGTGCGCCGTGAAGCGCAAGTTCCGCGTCCCGGGCCAGGTGTTCTCCGACAGCATCGGCAACGTCATCTCGTTCATCGAGGCGCATCCGATGATCCGGGCGAGCGAGCTCGTGGGCAAATTCCTCGGCATCAATCTGCCCAAACCCGCCGCTCCTGCGGCCGCGGCTGATGCACCGGCCGGAGAGGCCTCCGCGACCGAACCGGTGAAAGCCGAGCCGGAGCTCACGGTGGAGCAGCGCGAGAAAATCGCCCGCATGCAGGGCGACCTGCGCTGGCTCGTCACGGAAGGGTACGTCACCGAGTTTATCGACGGACGCCTCTTTGCGCCGCCCCCGATGGTCGAGGCGCGCAAGAAGGAAGTCGAAGCCGAGGAGCACGATCCGGAGAATTTCCCGGAGATTCCGGCCTCGAACCCGCCTTTTGCCGCCAAGTCCGAGACCCCGGCGGAACCTGTGACCTCACCGGCACCGGCCGAGCCCGCGGCACCGGCTGAGGCGGCCCCTGCAGCTCCGGAGTCGCCGGTTGCAACCGAGACCGCGGAGACTGCTCCGCCGGAACCGGAAGCGACTGACAAGGGCGCGCAAGCCTAAGGCTGCTACCACGGCTTGCCCATGTCTGAAGTCCGTACTGTCGCCGAGATTGAGGCGTATCTCCACCGTCATATCCCGATCACACGAGGGATGGGCGTGCACGTGGTCGAATGCTCGCCAAAAGGCGTGACCTTGACCGCGCCGCTCGCGCCCAATGTGAATCACCGGTCCACGGTCTTTGGCGGCAGCGCCTCGGCCCTGGTCATCCTGTCGGCCTGGTGCTGGCTGCATTTCGCCCTGCGCGAGGCCGGGCTGAAATGCCAGGTCGTGATCCAGCGCAGCACGGTGGATTACCTCGTGCCGATCGACGGCGATTTTTCCGCCCACTGCGACGCGCTTGCGGCGGCCCCCTGGGAAAAATTTCTTCGGACGCTCCGCCGTCACGGCAAGGCCCGCATCGAGCTGTCGGCGCGCCTGCACCTGCACGGCAAGGCCGTCTCGAAATTCCACGGCGATTACGTGGCCGTGATATCGAAGTAGTGCGGTCTTCAGCCGGCACTGGTACGTAGCACCGAACTGCCGAGGTGGCGTGGCAAACGCGGGCTGAAGCTCCACGCTACGATTGCGTGGCGATGCGCTTGAGTAGGGCAGGTCTGCGATCTGCCCTACTTCAATCCCGCAGCCGCAACGTGTGCCGCTGCTCCGGCGTGATGCCGAGGTCGAGATGCAACGCATCCGGCGGAATCCAGGCCGCGATCTTTTCCGGCCACTCGATGGCGAGGCACCAGGGCGACACGAGAAAATCCTCCAGCAGGAGGTCGTCGATTTCCTTGGCCGACTCCAGCCGGTACGCGTCGAGATGGACTAGGGTGCGCGTGCCGCGATGAATGGTGAAGATGTTGAAGGTCGGACTCGTGACCGGTTCGTGCACGCCCAGACCGCGGGCCAGGCCTTGCACGAAGGTGGTTTTTCCGGTGCCCAAGTCGCCATGCAGCGCGAGCGTGGTGTCGGGCGGCAGCACGGCGGCCAGTTCCGCGGCGAGGGCCTGCGTTGCCTTCGCGGATGCCGTCGTGATGCCGGCCCGCAGCCTAGCGCAGATGTTCGTAGCCATGATAGGAACCGAGATCGAGGGCCCCGGCCGGCATCGTGCGCGTGAAGCGGCCGATGCAACTGAGGCGGGTGCGCGGAAAAGCCCGGCGCCAGGCCCGCTGCAGGGCCGCCAGATCAGTCCGTGCGGCCACGGCAAAAACGAGCTCGTAATCTTCGCCATCGGCGAGGGCGGCTTGGATACTGGCACCGGCACGACAGGGCAGGGCGGAGGCGGTAAGGGCGGCAACGGCGCCGGGCGGGGTCAGCGCGCGCAGGTCCTTGGCGAGGCCGTCGCTCACATCCATCATGGCCCGCACTTCGGCGCGGCGCGCCAGCCAGGTGCCCTCGGCCAGACGGGGCTTGAATTTGAAATGGTGGCCGTGGACGAGGCTGCCACCGAGGCTGCCGGTGACGAAAATCCAGTCCCCCAGCCTGGCTCCGGCCCGGGTCAGCACCCGCGGACCGGTGGTGCTGCCGAGCAAGGTGAGGCTGGCCGCCAGAATGCCGTCGGCTTGGGCGATGTCGCCTCCGACCACCGGCACGCCGTACTGACGGGCGCAGGCGGCCAGCCCGCGGTAAAAACCTTCCAGCCAGGCGGTGCTGACCCGTGCGTCGAGGGTCAACGCGAGCACGGCCGCCGTGGGCCGGCCGCCCATGGCCGCAAGGTCGCTCAGGTTGCGCTTGAGCAGCTTGGCGCCGACCGCGCGGGCCGGTACACCGTCATCGAAATGCCGGCCGTAAATGACCGGGTCCACCGTGATGAGCTGGGGGCCGCGCACCGGGGCAAGCACGGCGCAATCATCGCCGATGCCAAAGGGCGACTTGGGCGAGGCCCGGCCCAGCCAGCGCCGCAGTGCCGCGATGAGTTTCTCCTCCCCGAGGGCCGAGACGGATTCATGGAAACGTTTGGTGAACGGATGCATGTCAGGGACCGACGCCCGCCAGGATCAGGATGATGGTGTTCAGGTTGAAGAGGCCGTGGGCGATGATCGGCACGGCGATCCTGCCCGTGCGTTCGTAGGCGAGCGAGAAAATCACACCCAGAATCGCCAGCGGGACGAAGCTGGCGAGGTTGGTGTGCAGGGCGGCAAACAGGCAGGCGGGGAGTGTCAGCGCGAGCCAGCGCGGCATGCGGAACCGGGCGTAGCGGAAAAAACCGCCGCGGAAGACCAGTTCCTCCGTCACCGGAGCCATGAGGGTGGCGACGATGATCATCATCACGAGCAGCGGCACGGATTTGGCCTCGGCGAAGAGGGCGATGAGATCCTGCGGCTGAGCCGGCACGCCGAGGGCCTCGAGCAGGGCCTGCCAGGCCAGGCTGGACGCGGTGATCACCGGCAGCGCGATGGCGAAGGTGGCGAAGCTGGCGGGCAGGATTCGGACCGGCATGACGGCCGGTGCCGGCCCCGCGGCGTTTTTACGGGTAAAGGTGAAGGCGATCACACCCAGCAGCATGCCCGCATGGAAGGCGGCACCGGTCAGCATCAGCGTGGCGGTTTCGCCGCGGGCCGCCAGTTTCAGCAGGGGCAGGGCCGCGAGCTGCGTGAGGAATCCGCCGCAGACTACGAGCCACACGAAAAACAGGAAGTCGCTCGACTTGAGATCCCATCGGGCCAGCGCCGGCGCCTGGCGGCGGGCGGCCGGGCTCAATCCATGACGCCAAAGCAGGACGCCGCCGGCGAGGAGCATCAGCAGCTCCGCGACGATGATCAGTTGGGCGTAGGTTTCAGGCATGGCCCATGAGTGCGGCGGAAAATCCCGGGCTGCGCAATGCTCGTCGTGCTGGTCGTGGGAGATGGCATGACGGTCGAATCACTCGCGAGGTCTCTCGCGGAGCCGCGGTGTGCGCGGAGAGTTCGGTCAGAAAATCTTTCGATCCCTCCGTCCCCAAAACCGGATTGGTCTCTCCGCGAATTCCGCGTCTCCGCGAGAGTGCGGTTGAATACCTTAGGCTGTAATCTTCCCGCCGTCGAAGACTACCTTGCCGTCAACGATCGTGGTCTTTACCCGGCCGGTGAGGGCCTTGCCGTCCCACGGCGAGTTGCGCGATTTGCTGAATCCAGCCTTGGCGTCGTAGGTCCACTTTTCCGCCGGATCGAAGAGGCACACGTCAGCCGCAGCGTCCGCCGCCAGGGTGCCGGCGGGCAGGCCGAGGATCGCCGCCGGGCAGCGGGTCATGAGATCGATGACGTGGGGCAGCTTGAACCGGCTCTGGCGCACGAGCACGTCGAGGGTCACGGCCAGCGCGGTTTCAAGTCCGAGGATGCCGTTGGGCGCGAAATCAAACTCGCGGTCCTTCTCGTAGTCCGTGTGCGGTGCGTGGTCCGTGCTGATGCAGTCGAGCGTGCCGTCGCGGAGCCCGGCGATGATCGCCTGCCGGTCGGCCTCGGTGCGCAGCGGCGGGTTCATCTTGAAGTTGGTATCGTAGGTCGCGAGCGCGGCGTCGGTCAGGGCGATGTGATGGGGCGTGGCCTCGCCGGTGACACGGATGCCGCGGGCCTTGGCGCGGCGCAGCATCTCGACGGAGTACTGCGACGAGACGTGCTGCATGTGGATGTGCGCCCCGGTGTAGCTGGAGAGGATGATGTTGCGGGAAACGATAAGATCCTCGGCGGCGTGCGGCCAGCCGCGCAGGCCCAGGCGGGTGGACATGATGCCTTCGTTCATCACGGCACCCTGCGTCAGGGACTGGTCCTGGCAGTGATCCATGATGGGCATGCCGAACATCTTCGCGTATTCGCAGGCGCGGCGCATGAGCTCGTTGCTCTGCACGCATTCGCCATCGTCGGTGATGGCCACAACCCCGGCGCGTTTCAGCGAACCGATGGGGGCGAGGGCCTGGCCCTTCATCCCGACCGTGATGCAGCCGGTGGGGAGAACCTTGACGACGGCGTCGCGCTCCACGGCATCCTTGATGAACTGGATGGTGCCGGCGTTGTCGGCCACCGGGGAGGTGTTCGGCATGCAGACCACCGTCGTGAAGCCGCCGGCGGCGGCGCATTGCGAACCGGTGGCAATGGTCTCCTTGTGCGTCTGGCCGGGTTCGCGGAAATGGACATGGATATCAACCAGGCCCGGGCAGGCCACGAGTCCCCGGGCGTCTATTTTCTTCGCCCGCTTCTTGTCGGCGGCACTGAGGCTGGCCACGATCCGGCCATCCTTGATGAAGAGATCGCCGACCGCGTCGCGCTTGGCGGCGGGGTCGATGACGCGGGCTTGGGAGATCCAGAGGCTGGGCATGGTCGTGGGGTCAGGCGGTGGTGATCACGTGGTCGGGCTGGCCGCCGGCGCATAGGTAAAGTGCCGCCATGCGGACGGCGATGCCGTTGGTGACCTGCTGCAGGATCACGCTGCGGGGTCCGTCCGCGAGTTCGCTGTCGATCTCGACGCCGCGGTTGATCGGGCCGGGGTGCATGATGATGGCTTTCGGATTGAGCCACGAGGCGCGGGTCTGGTTGAGGCCGAACATGCTCGTGTACTCGCCGAGCGAGGGAAAGTGGCTGCTGGCCTGGCGCTCGTGCTGGATGCGGAGGAGCATGACGACCTCGGCGTCGGCGAGGGCGGACTTCAGGTCGTGCGAGACCTGCACGCCGAGGTCGGTGAACCAGTCGGGCACCAGCGTGGAGGGACCCACGAGGGTGACGGCCGCGCCCATCTTGGTGAGCGCGTGGATGTTGGAGCGCGCCACGCGGCTGAAGAGGATGTCGCCGAGGATCACGACCTTCCGGCCGTAGAGTTCCCCGAGGTGCTCCTTCATGGTGAAGGTGTCGAGCAGGCCCTGGGTGGGATGCTCATGGGCGCCGTCACCGGCGTTGACCACCGGGATGTTGAGCACGCGGCTTAGGTAGAGCGGCGAACCGCTCGCGGCGTGGCGGAGCACGATCATGTCGGCGTTGAGCGCCTGGATGTTCTGCGCGGTGTCGCGGAGCGTCTCGCCCTTGGTGGTGCTGGAGTGTGCGGCATCGAAGGAGACGACGTCCGCGCTCAGGCGCTTCGCGGCCATCTCGAAGGAGAGGCGGGTGCGCGTGCTGGGCTCGAGGAAGAGGTTGACGACGGTCTTGCCGCGCAGGGCGGGGACCTTCTTGACGCTGCGGCCGAGGATTTGCTTGAAGGCCGCGGCGGTGGCGTGGATCTGGTTGATCTCGGCGAGGGTGAGTTCCTCGAGGGTGAGCAGGTTTTTGCGGTTCCAGGACATCGGAGGTGGCGGATCAACGTTTGGGCTTCGGGGCGATCCGGATATGATCGGAGGCGGGATTTTTCGCGTCGATGACGACTACGACCTTCTCGCCTTCCGCAGCCGGGAAAGTGAGCCCCGTGTAACCCGCGGCCACGGGCAGGCGGCGGCCACCGCGGTCCACGAGGACAGCCAGTTCGACCGTGGCGGGACGGCCGTGGTCGAAGAGCTCGTCCAGGGCCGCCTTGACGGTCCGGCCGGAGAACAGCACATCGTCCACCAGCACGACCGTGGCGCCGTTCACGTCGCAGGGTAGGAGGGTGGGCTTGAACTCCTTGGGGATGGGGTTGCGCCCGATGTCGTCGCGGTGAAAGGAGATGTCCAGCGTGCCGGTCCGCGCGTGCGGGATTTTCCGGGCCAGGCGGTGGGCGAGGGCCACGCCGCCGTTGGCGATGCCCAGGAGGATCAGTTTGGCGTCAAGGCCATGCCGGGTGGTAATGGCAGCCGCCATCCGGTCTATGGCGGCATGGATTTCGGCGGAACCGATGGTCTTGGATTTGGCCACGGAAGCTCTTTTTGATCCCGCCGGTCAGGGCGGTAAAGCGGAATCCCGTGCGCGGCCTAAAAATTAGTGGCCGTATGCACCACGATGCGTGCCGCTACAGGGAGTGGGCCTGAGTTTTTAACCACGGATAACACGGATTTCACGGATGGGATTCTGAAGCATGGCCACATAAGGCACACGAGTCACAGGATAATGACCCTTTTCGGACCTGCTAAGTGGTTTCTGAGGCCATGGCTTGATCCGTGGCATCCGTGAAATCCGTGGTTAAAAACTCCGAGCCTTTGCGGCGCCGTGCAAAAATGTCTTGCCGTCCTAACTGTACTAGTGCAACTAGAACAGAGTGCTGCCCTTTTCCATTGAACTCAAGCCCGGCCTGCCGATCGCGGAGCAGGTGATCTTCGCCGTGAAGAAGGCGGTGGTCGGCGGGCAGATGAAGCCCGGCCAGCCGTTTCCCTCGGTGCGGATCGTGAGCCAGGAACTGAAGATCAATCCCAACACCGCGCACCGGATCATCGCGGCGCTCGTGGCCGAGGGCGTGCTGATCACGACTCCCGCCGTGGGCAGCGTGGTGGCCGAGCAGACGGCGGGCGACCGGCAGGAACGCGCCAGCCTGCTCGGGGCCGACCTGGAGCAACTGGTGGTCGAGGCCAAGAAACTCGGTCTGACCCTCGACGAGGTGCAGGCCGGCGTGGCGGCGCAATGGAAGAAACTCGGGCGCAAATAATTACCCCATGAACATCATCGAGACCCACCAACTGACCCGCCGTTATTGGCGCACGGAGGCTCTGCGCGACCTGACCCTGGCGGTGCCGGCAGGCAGCGTGTTCGCCCTGCTCGGGGCCAACGGCGCCGGCAAGACCACGGCCATCAAGGTGCTCATGAACCTCCTGCCGCCGTCGGGCGGGGAGGCGCGGGTGTTGGGCGTCGACTCTCGCCGGCTGGGTGAACGTGAACGCGCGCAGATCGGCTATGTGTCGGAGAACCAGGTGCTGCCGCCATGGATGACCGTGCGGCAGTTGCTCGATTACTGCCGGCCGTTCTATCCGACCTGGGACCGGCAACTCGAAAACAAGCTCATGACTCAATTCGACCTCCCGGCGGAACGGAAAATCCGGCACCTGTCGCGGGGCATGCGCATGAAGGCGGCACTGCTTTCCTCGCTGGCCTACCGGCCGAAACTGCTGGTCTTGGATGAACCATTCAGCGGCCTGGATCCGCTAACCCGCGACGACCTCGTGCGCGGCCTGTTGGAGGCCGCCGTGCATGGCGATTGGAGCGTCCTGGTGTCCTCTCACGACATCGAGGAGGTCGAGCGGCTGGCGGACCACGTTTCACTGCTCGACGCCGGCCGCCTGCAGTTCAGCGAAAGCACCGTGGCACTGCTCGGTCGCTTCCGCCGCGTGGAGGTGACTTTGCCCGCCCTTCCGCCTTCAGGCCCGAACCCTCCGCCAAGTTGGTTGGAATTCGAGCAGGCGGGCGGGTTGGCCCGGTTCGTGGACACGCAGTACGAGTGCGAGGCAACCGAACGTCAGTGCCGTGAGTGCTTTCCCGCCGGTATGCTGACCGTCCAGCCCATGACGCTGAGGGAGATTTTCATCGCCCTCGCACGCGCCAAACGTCCCCAGACCAAAGGAGTCGCGGCATGAAACTCATCTGGCATATCATCAAAAAGGACCTGCGCGCCCTGAGGTGGCCGCTGGTGCTGTGGACCCTGCTTATCGTGATGAAGCTGGGCGTGGGCGTGATCCTTCTCACCGCCGACGGCACTGGAGGCGACGAGTGGTTCCTGCGCCTGGATGCGCTTGCCAAGATTCTGGCCAGTCTGGAGGCGCTGAGCTTTATCCTCGTGGCCGCATGGGTGCAGGAGGACATGCTGGTGGGGACGACGGCGTTTTGGGTGACACGGCCCATTGCGGGCGGGCGCCTGCTCCTCGCCAAGCTGCTGGGCATCATGCTGGTTTTTGTCCTCTGGCCATTGATTGTGACCCTGCCTTGGTGGCTGACCTGCAGCTATGGTCCGCGGGAGATCGCCTGGGCCGCGTTGGAAACAGCCGCCATCCATGTCATCGTTGTGCTGGTGGGACTATTGTGGGCCGTGGTGACGGATGGCTTCGGCCGGTTCCTGATGTGGACTTTGGTGATGCTGGCCGCGATCCCTGCAGTGGCTGCCGGGATCGGGATGTACTTAACGACTCATAATGTCCGGCTGACAGGCGAAGTGGCCACAACCCGGATATTGGTGGTCGAGCTACTGGCTCTGCTGATCATACTGGTGGTTGTCGTCCACCAGTACTTGACCCGTCGGACCGTGCGGTCGGTTGGCATGATCGTCGCGACCGTCGGCCTGATGTTGGCGGTGAGCCTGTGGTGGCCGTGGTCCTGGGGACTGGAGGAGCGGTGGCAGGCCTTTGTGACCCGGCAATTGGAGAAGGACTGGCCGGTTTCCGCAGAATCTCCGGGGCTGACCTTTGCGGTGGAGGGAAGCTCATTGGCTCGCATGGTCAATTCGCGGCCCGACCGCCCGGTGCAATTGCGGGTGAACTATCACGTGAAGGGGTTGCGCGCGGACCAGACCCTGGTCCCTTCGCTGGCCAACCAGTTTACGTTGCGCTGGCCCGACGGTCAGAAGCAACAGGGTTGGAGTTCGATCCGAACGCAGGGCGACTGGTATGACCGGGTGGCCATGCCCGCATTGGGCCTGTCAACGCTGCCGGCCGATTCGGCGGTGCAAGCGCAGATTTATCAAATGCTGCCGGCAGCTGTGGGCGCGCGGCTGCAGTCTGCGCCAGCAGAATACACCCTCAAGGCCCAGTTCGCGCTCATGGAAATCGAGTCAACGACTGTGGTCCCGTGCCAGCGCAACGAGTGGATGTTCCGTGGCAGCACGGGCGAGCGTATCGCTCACGTGGAAAGGGAGGGCGAGGAATTGCTCGTGACCTTCGTTCGGCAACGCCCAAATTTCATTACCGATGCGGTTTTTGGTTTTTCATCCTACGCCATGGGGGTTCGTCGGGCGAATACCTCCTGGTATCCACAATATCTGCTGGTGAATCGCGCGCTCGGTTTCATGGACCGGGGCAGTGAGCGTTCAAAGCTCCAGGCCTACATCGGGACGGTTTTGATCACCCTTGAGACGAGGGCTTACCGCGCCACTAAGGCCGCCAAAGGCAATCGGCCGCGGTTGGATGCGATCAAGGCGTTGGATGACGCGGAGTTTACCAAGGTGGTTTACCGGGCGCGCACCCAATTCTCCTACGAATTGAAGGCCGATGCGCTGGTGGTGGAGCCCATCGCACCCTAAGCATCTTTTCGCAGCCAGTCCTGCAAACCCGCATCCGAGGCGATCTCTTTGAACATCTGGTAATCAGGCGCGAGCAGACTGGCGTACGATGGCTCGGCGAAGCGCCGGCAATGGAGCAGCACCTTCGCGTGTTGACCGGGGGCGCGCACCAACCGGCCGAGGGCCTGGTTCACCTTCTGCATGCCGGGGATCTGGTAAACCCGCCGGAATGCCGCAGTGCGCCCAAGCGGGCTGAACTCGGCGAGCCGGGCGCGCTGCACGGCGTTGACCTCGGGCAGCGCGGGCCCGACGACCATCGCGTGGCTCACGCGTCCGCCGAGCAGGTCGATGCTCTCGGCAAAACTGCTGCCAAGCACGAGGAAGAGCGCATCCGTGAAGGCGAGCGATTCCTCGACCCACGCGGTTTGCGCGGCGAGTTCATGCAGGCGCGGCTGGAGCGCCACGCGCAGCAGGCCGCCGGCCTCTTCCAAGGCGCGCTGCACCGCTTCGGCATACGCATAGCTGGGGAAGAAAACCGCGACCGGCCCGCGCGCCGCCGCCGAGAGTGTGGTCACTGTGGCGGCGGTGGTGGCGAAATACCGCGAACGGTGCTGAAAGGTGGTGTCCACGCGCGCATCCACCGCCACGTCGTAGGCGTGGTCCCGCCAGGGCGTGGTCGCGCGATGCAATTCAATACCGGAGTGCGGAAACCGGATACCGGATAGGTCAGAATTGGATGTCTGGGTCTTTGCGGTTTCCGGTATCCGCAATCCGAAATCTCCCAGTCCGATGTTTTCGACGAAGTTGTCCGCCGGGGTCAGTGTGGCCGAGGCGAAGACCACGCCACCGTAGGCGCGGAGCGTCTCGCCGATCGCTGGGGCGGCGTCGATGCAGGTGAAGGCGAGTTCGGCTTCGCGCGGACACCAGAGCAGTTTTGTGAGGCGCGCATCCCGCAACCATTCGGCGAGGGCCGGCGTGCGCCACACCTGGTCGCTGAAAACCGGACCGAGCGCGGCATAATCGAGCGGCTGCATGGCGAGCTGCGCCGCCACGGCGTCCAGGGTTTCAGCCAGATCGGCCTCAAGCGCGGGATCGAGCGAATCGGCCGGCAGCAGCGCGGCCACCAGCCGGGTGAGACTGTCCCAAGCTCGCAGCAGGGGCCGCGGGACCTGAAGGTGGTCGAGTTCCGCCAGCACGGCGCGGGCGTCGGCCGCGCTCAGCGTGTGCGAATGGGCGTCCGCGACCCGCGAGGGCAGGTTGTGGGCCTCGTCGATGATGAGCAGTGTGCGCGTCGGATCGAAGCCGGGCTGGAGGTAGAAGAGACCGCGATTGGCGGGGGCGAAGACGTAGTTGTAGTCGCCGATCCACACGTCGTTGAACGCCAGGGCCGCACGGGTGATCTCATACGGACAGATGCGCGCCTCCTTGCCGGCGGCCCGCAGCATGCCCAGGTCGCGCGGCTGGTTCTCCAACAGATAAAATCGCGCGAGTCCGCTCCGCGCCCAGCGGGCCTCCGCCCCGTCGAGGTAGCCGCAGCTGTCGCGCACGCAGTGAAAGGTGGTGTTGACGCAGTGCTCCGACTTGTTGCGCACATGCCAGACCGCCACGGAAGTAGCTTCAGCGTCATCCCGATTTTCCCCTGCACCCGCCGCACCAATGTCACGTATTACGTGGCAATGGTCCGGAGTCGTCATGGCTGCGAGCTGGCGGACGACCTGGATCTGGCCGGTGGACTTGCTGGTGAGGTAGAGGACGCGCTCGAAATGGCCCGACTGGAGCTGGCCGAGGGCGAACTCGAGCAACACGCCGGTCTTGCCGAAACCAGTGGGCGCCTCGAAGAGCACGATGGGATGCTGCTGGAAAGCGGCGGTGAGTTCGGTGCGCGTCTCCTGCTGGCCGGGTCGCAACTCGGTGAAGGCGGGCCGGAAGCGGAGGTGGCGGAGACGCTCACGGGCCTTCCACCGCAGGTTGAGGAACTCGACGACCCGTTCCAACTGCACGCGGACTGAAGTCTCGTCGGCGGGCGTGAGGGCGACGGTTTGGGCGAGTCCGCTGCCCGCCTCGAGAAAATGCAATTCGGCCCGCAGGCTGGCCGCCGGATCCGCGATGCGACGCAGGGCCAGGTAGGTGGCGACCTGCACGAAGTAGCCAGGATACTCGGCGCGGAGCTCCGCTTCGGCGGCCGGCAGCGGCCGCATGACGGTCTTGATCTCGCGCAGGGTGACCGGCGGCGCGACTTTCCCACCGCGTTTGTTCAAGCGCCCGTCGTCCGCAGGCTGACTGGCGGCGGGAATGATCTGGTCGATCCGACCGTTGAGGGTGAGGGTCCAGCCCTGGTGGGCGATGCGGCCGGCGATGGGGACCTCGAAGGTGGCGGCGGGATTTTCGGCGGCGACTTGGCTGCGCAGTTCGTTGTGCCAGTGCGTGCCGAGCTGGGCGCGCCAGATGCCTTGCGAACCGCCGCCACTGTCGTGCGGGCCGAGAGTAAATTCCGCGAATTCGCCGACGCTGAGGGCGGCGGTGCGCTGGATGAGGTCGAACTCCATGGCCTAGTCGAGGAGCACCTCGGTGTGGCCGCGGAGGTATTCCTCCAAGCGGCGGATCAGCAGGCTGGACTGGGCATCGGGCCGTCCGTCCGACTCGAGGCTGGCGAGGGGAGAGCGGAGCAGGTTTTCGGCGGCGGCACGCAGGTCGGTCGGCAGGGTGGGCAGCCATTGCTGGCGGACGGGATACCCCTCGTCGCGGGCGAAGCAGTAAAGAGCCTTGAAGTAGACGGCGTCCGGGCGGTCGCTGGTGGTGAAGGCTGCGAAAACCTGGCGGAGCAGCTCGCCAACCTGGGGGCGGCTTTCCTCGGAGACGCGGTTGCGGGCAATCAGCGTGGCGAAGGCCGAGGCGAGGCGCAGGGTTTCGTAGCTGCGGCCGATCCCGGTCTGACGGTTGAGCAGGTTGAGTTCCTTCACGAACCAGGTCTGGCCCTGGTTGGAGCTTTCGAGGAAGAATGCCGCCTCGTCGAAGAGATCGAGCACAACCTGGCTGGCGGCGGTTTTTTTCGGCAGGCGCTGGAGGATGTGCAGCGGACCGTGCTCGGTGGAGAACACGATGCAGCCCTGAAACGCATCGGTGGGAGGACGCTTCAGCAGGACGAACGCATCGGTCTGGAGCGTGAGGCCGGGCATGGGCAGGGCGTTCCCCGGGAAGGGGCGGGCGGACTACGCGCCGGGGCGCTGACCGGACAGGAAGGGCGGCTTGGTCGGCGGCCAGGAGGGCAGCACGGCGCCGCAGGAGATGACGGTCTTCATGCCGTCGCCGACGGACATATCTAGTTCGATGATCTCGCTGACCGGCAGGTAGAGAAAGAAGCCATTGACCGGGCTGGGGCAGGTGGGAACGAAGACGGCCCAGTGCGGTTCCTGCAGGCTTTTGTGTGGTTCGCCCCGGCCCATGTTTGTGACGAAGCCGATGGTATAGGCGCCGGCGCGGGGGAACTGCACCAGCACGACCTTGCTGAACTGGGTGCGGTCCTTGGCCCCGAAGGTCTCGATGAACTGCTTGACGCTGTTGTAGAAGCTGCCGACGCCCGGGATGCCCTGGATCAGGCGCTCGGCCATGCCGCCGAAATACCGTCCGAAGAAGTAGCCGGATAGGTAGCCGAGCAAGGTGACAAGCCCGAGCACGATCACCGTGGCGACAATATCCCAGACCAGGTTCGGCAGGTGGGAAAGGGCCTGGGGCAGATAAGGGGAGAAGAGCGGCGTGATGGAACCACCGACGAAGCTAATGATCACGCGCAGGGCCCAAATGGTGACCACCAAGGGTGCAACCAGCAGCAGGCCGGTGAAGAAGGCGGTACGCAGTGAAGCTAGGCGGGAATCAGGCATGGACGGGATAAGCGTCAGGCAATGCCGCGAAGAGGCAAAATAATTCAGCGGAGAGGACGCCGATGGTCGGTGCGGGAGGTCGGAGTTGGGAAATGGCAGATGGGAGATCGGTGCAGGGCGGGGGATTCCGAGAGGTCCGCTAAATATGCTCTGCGCTAGAATCCAATCTTTCTCGTTCTCTTAATCTTTCTCTTTCTCCGGTTTGGAGGTTGGCGGGAAATTGCGACCGAGGGCCC
>CAZFHG010000035.1:0-22150 GCA_964518665.1 uncultured Opitutaceae bacterium
GCCGCACGCTCGCCGAGGAGATGCAGCGCCGCGGCTGGGATGCCGCCGAGACTGCCGCGTGCATCGTGACCTTCGAGGAGCTCGACACCGCGCGGGAGCGCACCGAGGGCATCATCGCCGCGCTGCAGGCCGCGGGCTTCCCGGCCGACCGCATCTACAAGACCCCGCAGAAGACCACCGACATCCCCGGCAGCTTCGACGCCGCCAACGCCCTGCTCGCTCAGAAGACCGGTGTGAAAAACTGGCTCGTCGCCGGCATGAACGACAGCGCCACCCTCGGCGCGGTCCGCGCCACCGAGGGCAACGGTTTCGCGGCCGCCCATGTCATCGGCGTCGGCATCAACGGCACCGACTGCCTCGACGAACTCCGCAAGCCCAGCCCCACGGGTTTCTACGGGTCCATTTACGCCTCCGCGCCCCAGGAAGGTTTTCTCACTACCGAGATGCTCTACCACTGGGTGAAGGACGGCAAGGAACCCCCGCTCGACACGCGAACCGACGGCCGGCTGATCACGCGCGAGAACTTCGAGGCCCTGCTGCAGATCGAGGGGATTTTGTAGGGTGCGCCCGATGTTTTCTGCGTCTTTCAGTCGTAGGCCAGCCCGCTTGCGGGCGCGGGTTGGGCACGCGCAAGCGCGCTGACCTACCCCACGGACATAGTCCGACATCCCACGCCCCTCATGCCCGACCCCACCTCCGCTCCGGTGCTTGGCTTCGATGGGCTCACGATGGAATTCCCGGGGGTGCGCGCCCTCGATGCCGTGTCGTTCGGCGTGCGCGCCGGCAGCGTTCACGCCCTGATGGGCGAAAACGGCGCGGGCAAATCCACCCTGCTGAAAATCCTGAGCGGCGCCTACCAGCCGACCGCGGGCCATCTGCAGCTGCGGGGCGAACGGATTACCTTCCCCGACACCGCCACGGCCATCGCCGCCGGGGTCGCGGTCATCTACCAGGAACTGCACCTCGTGTCCGAAATGACGGTGGCGGAGAATCTCCTCCTCGGCCGCTACCCGCGGCGCGGCGCGTGGCTCGACCGCGCAGCCCTTCGCGCCGAGGCCACCCGCCTGCTCCAACTGGTCGGCGAGGACATTGATCCCGACACGCGGCTCGGCCGCTTGCCGCTCGCGCAGCGCCAGATGGTCGAGATCGCCAAGGCCCTCGGACGCGGTGCCCGCCTGGTGGCGTTCGACGAGCCCACGAGCAGCCTGTCCGAGACGGAAACGCGCCGGCTCTTCGCCATCATCCGCGACCTGCGCGACCGCGGCCACGCCATCCTCTACGTCACGCACCGGATGGACGAGGTCTTTGAAATCTGCGACGCCGCCACGGTGCTGCGCGACGGCCGGCACGTGGTCACCCACGAGACGCTCGCCGACGTCACGCGCGATACGCTCGTGCGCAGCATGGTCGGCCGCGAGCTGACGAACATCTACAACTACCAGCCGCGAGCCCACGCCCCCAACGGCCTGGAGGTTCGAAATCTCGAGGGCCCGGGCCTGCGCGCGCCGGCCTCGTTCAGCGTGGCCCGCGGCGAGATTGCCGGTTTCTTCGGGCTGGTCGGCGCCGGGCGTACGGAACTCATGCGGCTGCTCTGCGGCGCGGTGCCGCCGAATGCAGGCGAAGTCCTGGTGCACGGCAAAACCGTGCAGGGCGGCTCGCCCCGCGCCGCCATCCGCGACGGCATCGTCTTCTGCCCTGAGGATCGCAAGAAGGAGGGTATCATTGCGGTCCGCTCGGTGGCGGAAAACATCAACCTGAGCGCCCGGCGCAATCACCTGCGCGGCGGTCTCCTGCTCGATTCCGGCTGGGAGCAGACCAATGCGACCGCGCAGATCACCCGGCTGGGCGTGCGCACCGCCTCACCTGCGACTCCGATCGGCCTGCTCTCCGGCGGCAACCAGCAGAAGGCGATCCTGGCGCGATGGCTATCGGAACCGGTCCGCGTCGTGGTGCTCGACGAACCGACCCGCGGCATCGACATCGGCGCCAAGAGCGAAATCTACGCGCTCATCCGCGAACTCGCCACCGCCGGCGCCAGCGTCGTCATCGTGTCGAGCGAGCTGCCCGAGGTGCTCGGCATCGCTGACCGCGTCTTCGTCATGCGCGAAGGCGTGTTGGCGGCGGAGTTTACCCGCGAGCAGGCCACCCCCGAGGCCGTGCTCCATGCGGCCCTGCCGACGGCTGCAGCGTGACCGCCTCATGCATCGCATCGTCTGGCATTCGACCATATGTAGGGGCGCAGCTCGACTGCGCCCTTTTCAAGGCACGTTGTGCATGGAGCGTTCACGGGCGCACACAAGGTGCACCCCTACAACAGGCCCACGCATTCATTCATAATTCGTCCACCCCTCTCCCATGAGCCCGTATCCCCGCTCCGCCCTCCCGACCCAGTCCGCCTTCGCCCGCCTGTGGGACTCGGCCGGCATGCTGCTCGTCCTAGCCGGACTCTTTCTGGTCTGCTCCCTCGGCGTGGATAATTTTCTCACCGCCACGAACCTGCGCGGACTCGCCCTCGCCGTGTCCACCATCGGCATGGTCGCCTGTACGATGATGTTCTGCCTCGCCGCGGGGGACTTCGACCTCTCCGTCGGCTCTGTCGTGGCCTTTGCCGGCGTCCTCGGCGGCACGGTGATGAACGCCACCGGCAGCGTCGGCGCCGGGATCGCCGCCGCCCTCGCCAGCGGGGCGCTCATCGGACTCGTCAACGGCATCTTCGTCGCCCGCCTCGGCATCAACGCCCTCATCACCACTCTCGCCACGATGCAGATTGTGCGGGGACTCGGCTTCATCGCCTCCGACGGCCGCGCGGTCGGCATCCGCACGGACGGATTCTTCGCCCTCGGCAACACCGCGTGGCTGGGCGTCCCCGTGCCGGTGTGGCTGACGGTCGCCTGTTTTCTCATCTTCGGGGTGCTGCTCAACCTCACCGTCTTTGGCCGCAACGCGCTCGCCATCGGCGGCAACAAGGAGGCGGCCCACCTCGCCGGCGTGCCCGTGGTCCGGGTGAAGGTGGTTATCTTCACCCTGCAGGGTCTCGTGGCCGCGTTTGCCGGCCTCGTCCTCGCTGCGCGCATGACCAGCGGCCAGCCCAACACCTCGCAGGGCTTCGAACTCGAGGTGATCTCGGCCTGCGTCCTCGGCGGCGTGTCGCTGAGCGGCGGCGTCGCCCGGATCGGCTTCGTCATCGCCGGTGTGCTCATCATGGGCCTCGTCCAGAACGCCATGAACCTGCTCAACATCCCGCCGTTCTACCAGTACGTCGCCCGGGGCTGCATCCTCCTCGGCGCCGTGATGCTCGACCGGATGAAGCAGAGGAGATGATTTGGGGAGTAGCGAGTAGTGGGTAGCGGGTAGCGAGCATTTCGCAATCGCGCGCACTCTGTCTACTCGCTACTCACTACCCGCTACTCGCTACTATCCTCCCATGTTCCCCCTCCGTTCGCTCGCAATGGGTCTCTGCCTGCTTCTCCTGGCGTTCGCCGGATGTTCGAAACAGCCGGAACCGGCCGCGGACAAGGCCGCGGGGCCGGCCAAAATCAAACTGGGGTATCTGGTCAAGCAGCCGGAGGAGCCGTGGTTTCAATACGAATGGCGCGGGGCGGAACGCGCGACCGCCCAGTATGGCTTTGAGCTGATCCGGATCGGCGTGCCCGATGGCGAGAAGGCACTCACGGCCATCGACAGCCTGGCGGCCAACGGCGCGCAGGGCTTCGTCATCTGCACGCCCGACGTGCGCCTTGGCCCCGCCCTAGTGGCCAAGGCCCGGACCGCCGGCCTCAAGCTCATCGCCGTGGACGACCGCTTCCTCGGCACCGACGGGAGCTTCATCACCTCGGTCCCGTATCTCGGCATGTCGGCCACCCGGATCGGCGAAATGTCCGGCCGGACGCTGGCCGCCGAGATGCAGCACCGGGGCTGGACGGCCGCCGACACCGCCGCGTGCGTCGTGACCTTCGAGGAACTCAACACCTGCCGTGAGCGCACCGACGGCATCATCGCCGCCCTCCAGGCCGCGGGCTTCCCCGCCGACCGCATCTTCAAGACGGCGCAACGGACGACGGACATTCCCGGCGGCCTTGATGCGGCCAATGCCCTGCTCGCCCAGCGCGCCGGCATCGCCCACTGGCTGGTTGCCGGCATGAATGATAGCGCCGTGCTCGGCGCCGTGCGCGCCTTCGAGGGCCAGGGCTTCAAGGCCGCCGACGTCATCGGCATCGGCATCGGAGGCACCGACTGTCTCGACGAGTTCCGCAAACCCACCCCGACCGGCTTCCACGGCGCCATCTTCGCCTCCGCCGCCCAGCAGGGTTTCCTCGCCTCCGAGATGCTCTACCGTTGGGTCAAGGACGGCACGACCCCACCGCCCGACACCCGCTGCGAGGGCCGGTTGATCACCCGCGAAAACTTCGAGCAGGTGCTCAAGGCCGAGGGGATGCTCTGACCGCCCGACGAAGCTGGACCTTGGGCAGCCGTAGCGAGTAGTGAGTAGCGGGTAGCGAGCATCCCAACGGCCACTCGCTCAGGCTCGTAGCTACCTGCCTTTCTACTCGCTACCCACTACCCGCTACTCGCTACTGCCCTCCCCCCCATGCTCACCGAACTCAAACGCGAAGCCTACGAGGCCAACCTCGCCCTGCCCCGCCACGGGCTCATCAATCTCACCTTCGGCAACGCCAGCGCGCTCGACCGCGCCAAGGGTATCTTTGCCATCAAGCCCAGTGGCGTCGCCTATGAGGCGCTGAAGCCGGCCGACATGGTGCTCGTCGATCTCGATGGAAAAATTGTCGAGGGGAGGCTCAACCCCTCGTCCGACACGCCCACGCACCGCCGGCTTTTTCTCGCCTTCAAATCCATCGGCGGCGTGGTCCACACGCACAGCTCGCACGCGACGGCCTTCGCACAGGCCGGTCGTGCCATCCCGATCTTCGGCACGACGCATGCCGACTATTTCAACGGCGACATCCCCGTCACCCGGCGGATGACCAAGGCCGAGATCGCCGGCGCCTACGAATGGAACACCGGCGAGGTCATCGTCGCGGGCTTCAGGCGCGGCCGGCTCGATCCCCTTGATTTCCCCGGCGTGCTCGTCAACCGCCACGCTCCGTTCACCTGGGGCCCGACCGTGGCCAAGGCCGTCGAGGTCGCCGTCGCCGTGGAGTGCATCGCGCACATGGCGCTCATGTCCCTGCAACTCGCGCCCAAGCTGAAGTCCATCGAGCCCGGACTGCTCGCCCGACATTTCAAGCGCAAGCACGGCCCGGGTGCGACTTACGGTCAGAAGGTCTGACCGCTAATCTTTCTCTTTCCTCTTTATCTTTCGTCAGGAGGCGCCCCTAACGTCCTCGTACTCGTAGTCTTTCTGGTTCTCGAGTCCATCGGTTCGAGAACGAGTGCGAGCGATGGACGGGAAGAAAGAGAAAGAGGAAAGAGAAAGATTGGATTACAGCGGCGAAGGGTAGATCTCCCCCTCCCAGTAGCTCGGCTGCAACAGCCTATCACGCCACCGGGTAACCGCCGCATCGTCCACGCCCCGGGTTGCCTCGCCCCACTCTTCGCGCCATATCCGGTCTCACCCGGACGCGCGCCTTCTGCGCCCCCGCCCCTCCCCATGAGCATGTTCAACACCGTCGGCCGCAGCGTGGACCAGGCCGCGCGCAAGGAAAACACGCGGCGCAAACTCGAACGCATGAACCGCGCCCTGCACCACCAGGAACCCGATCGCGTGCCGATCAGCGACTTCTTCTGGGGCAGCTTCACCAAGCGCTGGCAAAAGGACCTCGGGCTCCCTGCCGACGCCAGTCCCTATTATCACTACGACCTCGATTGGATCGTCACGATCCCGAACATGGATCCGTGGATCCGGCCGTTCGCCACATTGCAGGAGTCGCCGGAGGAGGTGACGGTGAAGACGGGCTTCGGCGCGATCATGCGCAAGCACTTCTCCCTGCCGATGCCGGAGATGAGCGCCTGGGAAACCGACACGTTTGAAAAGCTCCAGCAGGCGGTCTTCGACCCGCCCGACGACCCGCGGCGCTTTTTCAGCGCGGGCGACAACCAGATCGCCGGCGTCGGCGACGGCTTCGAGCGCAACTCCCCACCGTGGATCGACTCGGTTCGATCCCTGTGGCCCGACTTCCCGGTCTATGGCAGCATGATCGAGGTGAGCGAATGCCTCACGCGTCTCATCGGTCAGGAGAACGCGCTCATGTGGATGGGCGAATACCCCGACGAGATGGGCGAGGTCATCAACCGCCTTGGCGCCTACTACGTCGCGATGGCGAAGGCCGAGATCGCCGCGGGCGGCGGCCTCCTGGACGGCTTCGTGATCTGGGGCGACGTGGCGTACAAGAAGGGCATGTTCTTCTCGCCAGCCTACTGGCGGAAATATTTCAAACCCTGGGTCGCGCAGATGACCGCCGCCGCGCACGAGGCCGGCCTGCCGGTCATCTACCACGGGTGCGGCAACGTGCACGCGATCTTCGCTGACTATGCCGAAATTGGCGTCGACGCCTACAATCCGCTCGAAGCGAAGGCCGGCATGGATGCCGTGGATCTGCGTCGCAGTTACGGCCATCGTCTGGCTTTCTGCGGCAACAGCAACGTGCAGGTCTGGGAAAGCGGCGACCGTGCCGCCATCCGCCGCGAAGTGCTGCGCAAGCTCAACGCCGGCAAGGGCGGCGGTCTGATCTTCCAGAGCGACCACTCGGTCAGCAGCGGGGTGTCCGGCCACACCTACGACTACATCGTCAAGCTGGTCCGCGAATACGGCCGCTACCCGCTCAGGCTCGAGGAGCTTGACGAAGCGCTCTGAAATATTCTGTGGCCGGAGTCGCCGGCCCCGGTCACAAACAACCAATCCCCCTAAAACATGAAACGCTACGGCATGGTCCTCGCCCTCCACCCCGAAAAGGTGGCCGAATACAAGAAGCTCCACGCGGCCGCGTGGCCGGATGTGCTCCGCATGATCAGGGAGTGCAACATCCGGAACTACTCGATCTACCTGCGCGTCCTCGACGACGGCCAGCCCTACCTCTTCAGCTACTTCGAGTACATCGGCACGGACTTTGCCGCCGACATGGCCCGCATGGCGGCCGACGAGACGACGCAGCGCTGGTGGGCCTTCTGCAAGCCCTGCCAGAAACCCCTCTCCAACCGCGCTCCCGACGAATGGTGGAGCAGCATGGAAGAAGTGTTCCATACGGATTGAGGCCCGGAGGCGGAGGAACGCTCAACGTTCAACTTTTAACGCTCAACGCTCAATCCGCACGGCGCGTGGGCGAATGCTCAAACTGTAGGAGCGGCTTTATGCCGCGATGTTGCGCTCACGATCGCGGCATAAAGCCGCTCCTACAGTCAGCCACTTGAGCGTTGAGCGTTAAAAGTTAAACGTTGAGCGTTCCCCACCCTCGCGACCTACCCGCGCTGTACCAATCGCACCATCGTCTCGTAGTTCGCCAGCGTAGTGGGCGTGATGGTGCGACCGTAGGGTCCGGCGGACGGCAGCAGGACGAAACCGCGGCCCGCGCCGGCGGTGCCGTCGCGCAGTGACTGCGCCACGACCCGTTCGAATTGTGGCGGGCTCAGGTTCTCGATGTCGGAGACCTCAAGGTTGCCGAAAAGGACGAGGTCCTTGCCGTAGTCGCGCCGCACCTCGGCGAGCGTGATGTCCCCCTGGGGCGGCGGCTCGATGGGATCGGTGGCCGTGGCGCCCATCTTCACGAAGTGAGGGAGGAGCCGCCGGATGCGGCCGTGACAGTGGACCCGCGCAAATCCGCCGTAACGCTGGACCATCTCTACCATCGGCCCGGTGTAGCGGCACACGTATTCCTCAAACAGCCGGTTGGGCAGAAATGGTTCCGAGGCGTATTCCGGCCCGTAGATGCGCCAGAGGTGACCGGGAAACTCGCGGGCCACGATCTCGGTGCGGCGGTACAGCACACGCGCGAATTTCTCCAGCAGGCGGTGAAACAGGGCGGGCTCGGTAAACGCGATGACGACGTAGTCCTCCATCGAGAACAGGGCCGCCGCGAGGCAGATCGGATCCGGCGTGTCCACCATCACGATGCCACGGTCGCCCACGCGGCGGTCGTCCGCGATCAGTTCGGCCACGTCAACTTCCTCAGCGAAGGCCTCGTCCGGGATTTCCAGGTAGGCCTTCAGGTCCTCCACGTCCTTGAGCAGATGCTCGGTCACCCAGAGCGTGTTCACCGCGCGATCACGGCGCGTGAGCGACGTGAGGGTGCGGCCGGCGACGCGGACCGTCGTGCGCGTCAGCCGTGATTCGCCCTCCTCGCGGGTTTCCGTGGTGAAGTACGGCGTGGACACCTGCCGCAACTGCGGCGTGCGCATCCAGATCTGGTCGGTCTGTTCCTCCGCCAGTTTCAGCAGGGGACGCCACGAGGGATCGTTGTAGATATTGTACGGATCCGCATCCGCCGGATCGATCGTGAAGCCGCCGATCTCGTAAAAACTGACCGCCGGCCGGTCCACGGGCCGGCCCTGCAGCGTGGCCATCAACCGTTCGCGCCGGGTCATGTCCATATCCCAATGCGCCGGGGTGGCGGTTGGAGCAACGGATTTAGGCGACGTGACGGCGGAGATTAGCACCCGTGGCTGGCTAGTAGCCGTGAGCTTATACGACGATCGTCGTAGTGCCGGTCTTCAGCCGGCACTGGTTTGGAAGCGCAAAATCACGATGCGCCTTGCAAAGCGCGGGCTGAAGCACCGCGCTACGAATTTACCGAGCGGCGCGCTGCATGTACTCACGAAAGAGCCGCATGTAGATCCGGTAATTTTCCAGCGACACTTCCGGTGGCGTCTGGTGATCCACCGACGGGATGTAGCCGCCCGACCGCATCACGGGCAGGAGACGCTCGAATTCCGTCCGCATCGCGGTCTCGCCGCGCGACATCACGAGTTTGTCGTAGCCGCCCATCATGATCAGCTGCGGATGCAGTTGCCGCAGCTTCGCCACATCCACCCCGGCCTGCCGCTCGAGCGGGTACACGCCCTCGATGCCGGCGTTGAACAGCCATGGGATCATCGTCGTCACGTCGCCGTCCGTGTCCACGAGCACCTTCACGCCGTGCCGCTTGATGGCGGGTGCCGTGCACCGGTAGTAAGGCAGGAGGAATTCATCGAAGCATGCCCGCGAGAGCATGGGGCCATGGTTGTAGGACATGTCCTCCGCAAAGCCCACCATCTCGGGCCGCAGGACCTCGCAGATCGCGTCGATCACCCGGACATTGAAATCGGCCAGGTCGCGGTTCAAGCGGTGCATCAGCGCCGGCTGGTCGTAGAAAGCCAGCATGTGCGGCTCGATGCCGAAGAGCTTGCGGGGAAACCAAAAATACCCGTCGAGCCATACACGGATCGCGATTTCGCCCCGGTCATGCCGGGGCTGCTGCTGCCGCGCCGCCTTGACCGCCTCGGCGATCATCGCATCGGTGAACAGGTAAGGCCGCAGCGCCTCGTAGGACGCCTCGTCCGTCACGATGGGAGAAACGTCGGCCGGCGTTTCCGCCGGCCCGCCCCCCGCCCCGATGAGCACCAGCGGGTCGAGATCAAAAAACGCCAGCGACTGGTCCCAGTCCAGTTCCGCCGGCATTCCCTCGGTCTTCCAACGCTCAACCGTGAGATGCCACCAGGCGGCCCATTCGACGAGCGGCAGACGGTCGTCGCAGCGCTCAAAATTCAGGGTGCGGAGGAAGCGTTCACGGGGAGTCATGGGATCGGATTCGTGTGTCAGATGAAATGCATTGCCGAAATGGTCATTGGGTAGGGCCCGACCTCCGGGCGGGCCGTTGGGTCTCGCCTGCGGTGGTCCAACCGCCCGTCCGGAAGCCGGGCGCTACCATCATCAACGCTTCCTTTCGGGCAGCCATTTCTGGGTGTTTGGCAAATGCAGCGTCCCCTCACCAGCGCTCGATACGCTTCAGCACGGCCTTCTCCGCTTCCGGTGCGACACCGAGACAAAGGAAGACGCCCTCGCGCGGCATGCAGTCCATGAACTCGTCGAGTTCCTCGATGGGCACGTCCACCATCACGGACTTGCCGGCGGCGAGGATGCGCTTGAGCAGCGGCACCCACTGGATGATCGGCCAGTCCACGCCCAGGCCCTGTACCCACTGGATCGCCTGGATGCCCGGATGCGCGAGGATCTGGTCGAGGTGGTTCGCCACGCCCTTGCCGTCAACGTGGTAGATCGCGTGATCCATGCCCGCCATCTCCCGGGGCAGGTTCGCCAGCGAGAATTGCTCGAAATACGGCGTCGAGATCATGCATGAGACGTCGCAGCTCGGAATGTGCAACCGGCCGGCGCAGGGGAGATTCATCCAGGTGCCCGAGGGTTGGCCCGCCGCCTTTAGCATGCCGTCGAAGTGTCCGAAGATTTTCTGAAAATCACGCACGGACAGCTCCGACAGTTTAGCCAACTTCTGCGGCTCCTCCGCCATCGCGAGGAAGAGGTTGTCCATGCCGCACCACGCCGCCACGCAGTCGAGATTCGGGTGAAAGTCCGAGTACCCCACCCAGTACTTGTCGCCGCCGCGGGCAATCGCGGTGCGGGTGAGTTCCTCGAGCTTGCGGAAATAGACGCTCTGGAACGGATCGCCGCCGATGGGCGACAGGTCGTCGAGATCGGATACGACGGCCTCATACCACGAGGTGACCTCGCTGTATTCGAGCCGGCCGCCATAGAACGCCGAATAGACGCTGGGACCGAGGTTGGGCCAGAACATCGGGAAGGTCTCCGCGACCCATTCCTTGCCGGCAATGGACTGCTCGAAGCTCGTGACCTGGTACTCCACATCGAACCAGCGCGCCTCGAGCGATGGCCAGCGCTTCCGGTCAAGGGGTTCGCCGGCCTCGAACTGGGCGTTGTGCTTGTAGAATCGCACCGGCGGCCGATCGATGACGGACTGCTGCCACCAGGCCTCGATGCGTTCCACGCAGCGGGCGTAGTCGGGTTTGGTGGCGAGCGGGGTTAGTTGGTTCCGGAAGACAGGCGGCGGGGTTGGGGGTGACATGGGGATAGAGAGCTGGGCCGGGCCAATGACGGCCGGCTTGCCGAGGGTGCAAGTGATGCCGGCAAAGGTCGAGAGCGCCGGTCCGGAATAAGGCGGGATGGAACGATGGTTTTACCCGCTAATAGGGCGAGGGCTGTCCCGCAAAAGCAGTCCCCGCAGCTACGAGCGTGAGCGAGTGGAAGTTCGGTTCCGGGCTTGGCGCCATCCTCGCGTCTTTGCGCTAAATCTGCTCCCCCGTCATCTATTCCATTGCCTGCCCGGGGGGAGGTTATAGACTTTGGGTTCACCCAATCGTTTGTTCCCCCATGAACAACCCCATATCCGTCCTGCTTGATGGCAAGGAGTCAGCGATTCATACCGTGCCCCCGCACGCCACGGTGTTCGAAGCCGTGCAAAAGATGGTAGCAGCCCGCATCGGTGCCGTCCTCGTCGTCGAAGGTGAAAACCTCGTCGGCATCTTCTCCGAACGCGATGTGCTGGTCAGCGTCGTCAGCCTGCACCGTGATCCGATGACGACCCCGGTCGCGCACGTCATGACGCTCGATCCCGTGACGATCGACGCCTCCACCACGGTGGAGGAAGTGCTCGATCAGCACAGCGGCAAGGAATTCCGCCACCTGCCGGTGCTGGAGGATGGCCGCCTGGTGGGCGTGGTGTCGGTCCGCGACATCCTGCGCTGGGTCGCCCAGAGCAGCAGCTCCCGCGTGGAATAATCCGGGATTATTTAACCACGGATTTCACGGATCGCATGGATCTGGCAGAATTGGCCTCAGAAGGCTCAAAAGGCACAGAACGATCGGGCCGTTTCGCAGGTGCAAACAGTGAAGACAGAGGTGGCACTCCGATCTCTGCTCCCTCTGCGGCCTCCTGTTAAATGAATCGGTTCCTTATGTGCCTTTTGAACCTCCTGTGGCCATTGAATTAGAATCCTAATCCGTGCCATCCGTGTGATCCGTGGTTAAAAAGTCCGGCGAATTGCGCGCTGATAAGTGTCATTAGCCGCGTGCAAACCCGCTGACGCGGCGGAAGCGCGTCTCGCCTTGCCCTTTCACCGGAGGCAGACTGAGGGAAGCCCGACCATGAACCGAAAACTTAGCTTCACCCTGACGGAGGAAACCAATCCGCTGCGGACACGCTCCATCGTGGACCTGTGCGACTATCTCACCGACAAGCTGCTGGTTCCCCGTTTCGCCGCGAGCGGAGCGCAGTGGCGCAAGGAGTACATGGACTTCTTCACCTTCGACAACACCTGCGATCCGCTGCAACCGACCGGAACGATTTATTTCAATGTGCCGCCCCTCTTCGCCGGTTGTGCGGCCTCCCTGGAGCGCGCGGTGATCGATGAACTCGCGAAGCTCGGCATCAAGGTGGGCCGCGTCGTGGCGGAATCCCCTGCGGCCGGGCCACCCGCCGTAATCCTGCGTATTCCGATCGTCGAGAATCCCACGGCGCTTCTGCAGCCACCCGAGGTCAACATGAGCCGCACCCGCGGCACCGTGGTCCTGCGCGATCTGCTCCATTACCAGCCGGTCAACGGCCGCTACGAATTCACTGCCGATGACGTGCTAAAGCGCGTGGCGGGGGTCACCGAGCAGCACATCGCCACCTGCACGGCCAGCCCGGTTCGCGAGTCGCATTCGACGACCGGCGTGAAGCGACTGCCGAGTCCGGTCAGCACGGGCGCCGTGCGCCGCTGCCTTGAGGAGATCCGCCAGTTCGCCAATTGGGCGCTCGAGCACCACTACCACCGCCTCGCCGCGGTGTGAGGTTCGGATGTAGGGCGGGGATTCCGATCCCCGCCTGGGAGCGCAACCAGCCTGCCCTCCGTAGGCCCGGCGAAGGAGGGCCCTCGGTCGCAATCGAGCGCAAACTATCCAAGCCGAGAAAGAGAAAGATTAAGAGAACGAGAAAGATTGGTATTTAGGCGCAAGGAGGAAAAGGCGGGGTTCGGAAACCCCGCCCTACATCAACGCTCGCGCCAGCGCCACCACCCGCTCCACCGCCACCGGCACGGCTTCCGCTACGGCGGCCGTAAGCTGAGTTCCCAAGGTGTAAGGATCCTCCACTTCGATCGCAAAGATCCGCACCCGCTTCGGCATCGTAAGCCCAAGCGTGGTCCCGAGGGCCAGGGTCTCGCCCACCCCCACAAAGTGCGGAGACGTCGCTGTCACCTGGGGAAGATCGTCAGGGCCGATTTCGTGCATATGTCCGGGGGCTTCATGTCCGGTCTGCACCGCGTCCACGATGATCAGACTTTCGCAATCCACGATTTCATCGAGCAGCGTCAGGCCCATCTCGGTCGTTTCCCGCACCGCGATGCCGGGTGTGTCGCCGAGCCGCGTCCGCACCTCCCGGGCCACGAGCAGTCCGACCGCATCGTCGGTCAGGATGTCATTGCCGAGACCGAGGACCAGGACGCGTTTGTAGCTACGAGCGTGAGCGAGTGGAGCACCGAAGGCGTCACCAATGTGACGCCCTACAGGATCAAATGCAGGGCCAGACCTTGGTCCGGCCTGCTCCACCGGAAAAACCTCTCCCGCCGTTTTCATTCCTGCACCAACTCCCTCACAAGCTGCCGTTCGCGGTCGTAGATTCTGACCTTGAGCGGCAGGTGTCCGGGGAGCGTGTGCGTCGCGCAACCGAGGCAGGGATCGTAGGCGCGGAAAGCCATCTCCACCTTGTTCAAGAGACCCTCGGTGACATGTCCGGCCTTGATCAGGCCCTTGGCGGCGCGTTCTACGCTCATGGCGATGCGCGCGGCGTTGTTGCCCGTGGCCACGATGAGGTTCGCCGATTTGATCACGCCACGCCCATCAGTTTCGTAATCGTGGAACAACGTGCCACGCGGCGCCTCGACCACGCCGATGCCGGCCCGCGGCACCGCGGTCGGGATCCGGCGCACTTCCGCGCTGGTGATCTCCGGATCGTTGACGAGCTCAACCATCCGCTCGGCGGCATAGAGCATCTCGACGACGCGCGCCCAGTGGTTGGCCAGCGTGTGGTGCACGGGCTTGCCGCCCAGCACCTTGAAGAATTCCTCGTAGGCCGCCTGCGCCAGCGGCGTGGCCATGCCGTCGGCCACGTTGAGCCGGGCGAGCGGGGCGACAGAGTAGATGCTCGACTCGGGTCCCTCGGTGAATCCATGCCAGCCGCGCTGCTTCAGGAAGGTGAACTTCATGTAGCTCCACGGCTCGACGTGCTCCGCGATGTAGTCCCGATACTCATGCGCCGCGAACGTGCACACCTCGCGTCCATCGCAATCCACCACGCGCAGCCTGCCGTCGTAGAAATTCACCCGGTTCTGCGCGTCCACCATGCCCATGTAGCAGGTGCGGTGCGTGTAGGCGTCGGAGGTGATGAGCTTCACGTAGTCCGGATTGCCGAGCACGAGCTGGTGAAAGACCTCGAGCGTCCACTGGGCGAAGGCGACGCCGTCCTGCGCGAGTTGCCGGAAGTGCGGCAGGTCGGCCGCGTTGAGGGGCTTGCTGACGCCACCCGGCAGGCCGAGAACCGGATGCACGACCTTGCCGCCGAAATAGGCGATCAGCTCGCGCAGACGGCGGCGTGTCTCGATGACCCGCTTCCCCGCCTCGATGCCGACCTTGCCGATCACGCCCAGGATGTTGCGCTCCGCGGGCGGGGCCTCGGGGCCGACGATGAAGTCCGGGCCGCCGAGGATGAAGACGTGCAGCGCGTGGTCCTCCAGCATGAAGGTGTTGTAGACCAGCTCGCGGATCTTCCGGCCGGCGGAGGTCGGCTCGATTTGGTAGAGGGCATCAAGCGCCTTGGTCGAGGCCATGTGGTGGGCCGTGGGGCAGACGCCGCAGATGCGACTCGTGATCTGCGGCATGTCCTCGGCGGGTCGGCCGCGGCAGAAGACCTCGAAGCCGCGCAGCTCCGGCACCTGGAGATAGGCGCGTTCCACGTCGCCCCGGTCGTCGAGGTAGATGTCAATCTTGCCGTGCCCTTCGAGCCGGGTGATCGGATCGATCGTGATGTTGCGCCGCTGGGCAGCGGTCGCCGCGTTGGCGCGGAGGTTGCCGGTGTTGAAGACCTTCTGGGTGGTTTCGTCCATGGTGCAGGGAGTTTCAGACATGCGGCAGATCCACCCGGCGGCGGAGGAGGCTGGAAGGCAGGCCGTACCGGTAGAAGGTGCCGACGGGATCCGGGATGCCCTCCAGCACGGGATTGATTTCCTCTCCGGTCTTGCCCGCGACATTGGCACAGAGCGACGAGAGGATCTTCGCGCCCTGGTCGCGCACCCTTGAGGTCGGACCAAAGCAGCCGGTGCACGGCATGTTGCCGCAGGTGCACTGGGCACCGCAGCCGCTGCGCGTCGCCGGACCCATGCAGACCACCCCTTGCGTGAGAAAACATTTTTCGGGATCGAGCAACTGCTGGTGCGGCCGCCGGAAGGCCGTGAACGCCACGTCGGCCGGCTTGGTGGCCTTGCGCGGGCACTCCTCGCAAAGCGCGGTGTCGGGTGCCAGCACGGAGCCCTTCGGCGGTAGGTTCCCGCTGAGCAGCGCGGCGAAGGCCGCCTTGGTCAGGTTCGGCGTCGGCGGGCAGCCGGGGATGTAGAAGTCCACGTCCACCACCTGATCGAGCGTGCGGACGACATTCCGCAACTCCGGCAGGTGCGGCGAGCGGCCATCCTCGGTGAATTCCAACTGGGGCCGTGTCCTCGCCTCGTTCACGACCGTCGGGGCGTCCTCGTAGTTGAAGCGCAGGATCTCCTCGCGGTCGAACTGGTTGGCGAGGCCGGGGATGCCGCCCAGGTGCGCGCATGCGCCGTAGGCGATCAGGTACTTGCTCTTCCGCCGCAGCAGCACCGCCATCTCCTCCTGCTCCGACGAACGGATGGCGCCGTTGAGCAGCGTCGCGGTGATCTCGCCGTCGGCGAGGGCCTCAAGGTCGTGGTATTTGAAATCCATCGCCACGGGCCAGAGCACGATGTCCACCTTCTCAACCACGCCGAGGATGTCCTCAGCCAGATCCACGACGGTCTCCTCGCAGCCGCCGCAGGAGGCACACCAGTAAAACGCGACCTTGGGTTTACTCATGGGAAAGGGGTTGGGTGATGGGTAGGGTCCGGCCTCCGGACGGACCGTGGTGCGTTCGCCTGCGGTAGTCGCTCCGGCTCGTCCGGAGGCCGAGCCCTACCCATGACCTACACATGGGCCACCTCCGCTTCCGCCTCGGCGGCGGCCGCGACCTTCGCCTGCGCCTCCCGCGCGAGGGCGATCACCTCCGCGTCCCAATCAGTGAATTTCCCGGGCAGATCGAGCGGTCCAAGTGCCTGGAGTTGTTTGGTCATGTCGTTGATGACACTTTTGACGCGCTCGCCCTCGGCGGCGGAAATCCATTCCAACCGCACGCGCGGGGCCGCGATGCCAAGGTCGCCCAGCATCCGCTGCAGGAGCCGGAAGCGGCGCAGCATCTTGTAGTTCCCCTCGACATAGTGGCAGTCGCCCGGATGACAGCCGCCGATGAGCACGCCGTCGGCGCCGCGCCGGAGCGCCTCAAGGATGAACTGGGGATCCACGCGGCCCGAGCACATGAGGCGGATGACGCGCACGTTCGGCGCATATTTCAGCCGCGACACGCCGGCGAGATCGGCGGCGGTGTAGGTGCACCAGTTGCAGAAGAAGGCCACGATGCGCGGCGTCCAGGCCGTGCCAGTCGTCTGGGTCGGAGAGTTCATGGTGGAGCGGAGACGACCATCGGTTGCTCACGGGCCATCAGGCCGGCGATTTCACTGAACACCTCGTCGTCCTCGAACAGGTGCTGGCCGATCGAGCCCGACGGACACGAGCCGACGCAGGTGCCGCAGCCCTTGCACAGCGCCTCGTTGATCACGGCCTTGCCGGTGGCGTCGTCGAAGGCGATGGCGGTGTAGGGACAGAGCGGAATGCAGGATTTGCAGCCGGAGCAGTCGGCCAGCACGTAGGCCGTGTTGGGCTCCTGCATGATGTAGCCGCGGTCAATGAGCGCCAGTGCCTCGGCCGCCGCCGCACCGGCCTGCGCCACGGTGTCGGGGATGTCGCGCGGCCCCTGGCAGCAGCCCGCGATGAAGACGCCGTCCGTGAAAGTGTTAACCGGCGCGAGCTTCGGGTGCCGTTCGAGGAAAAAGCCCTCGCTGCCGCAGCTCATGTTGAACATCCGGCGCACATCCTGCGCGTCGGCCTGCGGCTCCAGCCCCGTGGCGAGCACGACCATGTCCACCGGGATGCGCCGGACCATCCCGGCGAGCGTGTCCTCGACGCGGATGACGAGCTTGCCCTCCTCCTCGGGGATCATGGCCCAGTCGGTGACCTCGCCCACGCGGCCGCGGATGAAGTGCACGCCCTCCTCGTTCAGCTTGTCGTAGAACTCCTCGTAACCTTTGCCGGGTGCGCGGATGTCGATGTAGAAATTGTAGAGCTCGGCGCCGGAGTGTTCCTTGAGCAGGTGCGCGAGCTTCATCGAGTACATGCAGCAGACGCGCGAGCACCAGCGGTTGGTCTTCTTGTCGCGCGAGCCGACGCAATGGATGATGGCGATGGCCGACGGACGCCGGCCGTCGCGCAGGATCACCTCGCCGGCGGTGGGCCCGGAGGCATTGACCAGGCGCTCGACCTCGAGGGCGGTGTACACGTTGGGATAGGTGCCATAGCCGTACTGCGGCACGCGCCGCACATCGAAGGGCTTGAAGCCGGTGGCCACGATGATGGTGCCGACCTGGATTTCCTTCAGCTCCTCCTTCTGCGTGAAATCAATGGCCTTCCGGTCGCCGCAGGCCTCGACGCAGGTTTTCTTGCAGCGGTCGGTGAGCACGCCGCGCTTGAAGTTCAGGCACACCTGCGGGTCGATCAGCACGACCTGGGGCGTCGCCTGCGGGAACGGGATGTGGATCGGCTTCCGCTTGCCGAGGCCCTCGTTGAATTCATCCGGGAACTTCGGCTCCTTGTAGATGCAGTTGCCGATGCATTCCTGGCAGCCGGTGCACAATTCCTCGTTCACGTAGCGCGCCCGGCGGCGGACCTTGACGGTGTAGTTGCCCACGTAGCCGTCGACCTGCACGACGTCCGAAAAGCTCCAGAGCGTGATGTTGGGATGCGAGCCGACCGCCGACATCTTCGGCGTGAGGATGCAGGCCGCGCAGTCGAGAGTCGGGAAGGTCTTGTCGAACCGGGCCATGTGCCCGCCAATAGAGGGCTCGCGTTCCACCAGCCACACGTGCTTGCCGGCCTGCGCCAGCGTCAGCGCCGCATGGATGCCCGCGATGCCGCCGCCGACCACGAGCACGGCGGGATTGATCGCCACCTGCTTCTCCGGCAGCGCCCGGGCCAGGGCGGCCCGGCGGATCGCGGCGCGCGCCAGCGCCTTGGCCTTCGCCGTGGCCTCTGCGCGGTCCGTATGCACCCACGAGTCGTGCTCGCGGATGTTGACCATGTGGAAGAGATAAGGGTTGAGCCCGCCGGCCGCCACCGCCGCACGGAAGGTGTGCTCATGCAGGAGCGGCGAGCACGAGGCGACGACCACGCGGTTGAGCTGGAATTCCGCGATGTCCTTCTGGATCAGCTCCTGCCCCGGGTCGGAGCACATGTATTTGTAATCCCGCGAGAGCACGACGCCGGGGAGCCGCCCGACATAGGCGGCGACCTCGGGACAGTCCACCATGCTGGCGATGTTGTGCCCGCAGTGGCAGACGTAGAAGCCGATCCGGATTTCAGATTTGAGGCTGACCATGGGGAAATTGGGTTACGCGATATTTTCCCAAGAAGAAGCGATGCAATGGGTAGCGCCCGGCCTCCGGACGGGCGGTTCGGCTGACGCAGGCCATTCACGGCCCGTCCGGAGGCCGGGCCCTACCCACTGAGAGATTCGGGTATTGCTACGCATGGGCCACCTCCGGCACCGCCGGCCTCCAGCGGAACGGGACGGCGGCGCGGTGCAGGCCGAGTTGTTTTTCCGGCAGGCCAAACGCCAGGCCCATCAACTGCGTGAAATAAACGGTCGGCACCACCACCTCCCCATACTCGGCCCGCACCTGGACATGATAGGCGTCGAGGTTGAACTGGCAAAGCGGGCACACGGTGGCGAGACAGTCCGCCCCGCGCTTCCGGGCCTCGTTGAGCAGAATGTAAACCATGCGGATGCCGGCGGCGGGCACGGTGCCGGTGAGGCTGCCGCCGCAGCACTTGGTCTTGAGCGGATAGCGCACGACGGTGGCGCCCAGCGCCTCCAGCAACTGGTCCATGGTCGTGGGATTGTACTGGTCGTCGAACGTCGCATACGGCCGCACGATCTGGCAGCCGTAATACGTGGCCACTTTCAGGCCCTGCAACGGACGCGTGACCTTCTGTTTGATGGCCTCGAGACCGACATCGTTCAGGAGAATATCCAACGGATGCCGCACCGCGGTGTTCCCGGCGTAGGTCAGGCCCACCGCCGCCAGCGCCCGGTCCATCGTCGCCTTCATCGCCGGGTAGTCGTGGAAATAGTGCTTGGTCTTGTTGAGCACCAGGTAGCAGGCGGCGCACGGCGCCATCAGTTGATCGCGGCCGCTCTGCTCGGCGAGCGCGAGGTTGCGCGCGGCGAGGACGCAGGCCTTGGCCTCGTCCACCGCCATGTAGGCCGTGGCGCCACAGCAGTTCCAATCGTCCAGCTCCACCAACTCGACGCCGAGGTGCCGCATCACGGGCAGGAGAGACTCCTCATAGGCGCGGCCGAGGCCTTTCAATGAACAGCCCGGAAAATAGGAAAGTTTCATGGTGCGGTCCCCTTGTGCTGGTCGACGGCGTCGAGCATCTTCGCGATATCGCCGTGGTGTTTGATCCGCTCGGTGATCAGTGAGAAGCGGCCGGTGCGCATCAGGTCGATCCCCAGCCGCCAGTTGCCCAGCGCCGCCAGCCAGTCCGTCTTCAGGAACAGCCGGATGACGAGCACCAGTTCGGTGATGCGGCCGTGCTTGCGCACCATCTGGGTGAACTCATGGGCCAGCACCGGGATCGGGAAACGCCGCGGGTAGATGCCGTCGGTGATCGCACGCTGCTTGAGCTCATACATGATGTCGGTGATGCGGATCTGCTGCGGGCATTCGACCGTGCAGGCGTAGCAGGAAGCGCAGAGCCAGATCGTGTGGCTGCGCAAAACCTCGTCGCGGAAATCGGCCCGCGCCAGCGCCATCACCTGCCGCGGCGAGTGATCCATGTAGATACTCAGCGGACAGACCCCGGAGCAGGTGCCGCACTGGATGCAGTTCTCCAGTTGCTCGCAGCCCGGCACACTCATCACCTCGCGGCCGAAGCCCACGTGACGGTCGGACTCGTACCTGATCGTCCGCTCGATTTTCAACGCCGACCGGTTGTGCTCCTTGCGCCCCGGCTTGACTGAGGGAGGCGGGGCTTTGCTCGCAACGGGTTCCAAAGAGTCTGCGGAGGAAGGGTTCATCGGCATTTCCTTGGTGGGGCCAGGACGGCAGGGGGGCGCAAATAGGGGCGCTTTATTTAAGGGTGCGGGGAATCAGGGCGACTTACAGCGAGGGGGGTGGTTGAAGTGCGTCAAAGCGTGAGAAAGGCCGGAGAGTGAACCAGATGGGACAAACGCGCGGTAACGCTAGGTTAGGGGCTCAGATGTCAGGGTCAATGGACAATCAGTTTGCTTAATTCTATAAGCCCGTCTGCCGCCACAAAATCAGGCACGTAATGCACGCGGATGCATCCGGACTTTTTTGTAGGGCGGGGTTTCCACCTTCGCGCGAGGCTTCGGGGGACAGGTCCGAACCGCGCCTGGGAGCGCGACCGCCCTCGGTCGCAATCTCACGCCCGGCCCTAAGGCAGGAGAAAGAGAAAGATTAAGAGAACGAGAAAGATTGGATTTCAGCGTGGGAATAAGAGGCGGGGTTCGGAAATCCAGTCCTACACCCCGCTCCGCTTTCCAGCGGTCGCGGCTTGTGCCCGGTGGCAACCTGGTTCAGTTCCGAGTGCCCCTTCCCCACCCAATCCCCGTCATGACTTTTCCTTTCGTCGGTTCAACTGGCATGAGACGGCTTGTTTTCTTTCTGCATTGCCTGGCCGTTACCGTCACCCTGCAGCCAGTCTTCGCTTCCCCATCGAAGGCGGAAAATCCCGCGGCCCTGGCCGCACGGGCCCGGGAAGTCCTGCATGATGTCATGATAGCCGAACGAAGCTGGGTCAAAATCCACGCGGCCGAGGCTTTGATCGACGCCGGCGAGGCCGACCGGATTCACGCGATCTTCCTCGCGGAACTGACCAGCACCGAAAACTCGGCCATCAGGGTCGGCGTCTGGCGCGTCCTCGCCCGAACCGCTCCGACCAAGGAAGAGCGGGCGGCGTGGATAGCCCGGATCGAGCGTGTCTATTGCGACCCGAAGGCCACCGATCGCATCCAGGCCATCGAGACCCTCGGCAAACTGCATCACCGCGTCTCCGGGCCGGCCCTCGAACTCGTGCGGCAGGAAGCAGCCGGAGCGCCTTCCGTTGCGGTGGTGCTGGCCATGTGGGTCGCCCAACTGGCTGGTGAGCCACTCGCGCTCGAACGACTGGCCGGCCTGCTCGCCTCGCCGGATCCGACCCTGCGCGGCGACGCCGCCTACGCGCTCCGCTGGCTCGGACAGCCCGACCCCGCCGTGCGCCAGGCCTTGGTCAAGGCCGCCGCCGTTGAGTCATCCGAAACCTACGCCTATCCCTACATCCTCGGCGCCGCCGTCGCCGTCGATGCCGATGCCGCGCAAATCCGCGACTGGGCGGAGAAACTCGAGCTCCTCCTGATGTCGGGCACGACCGACGCCCGCTTCGAAGCCGCCCAAACGCTCAAGCACCTTTATCCGCCTGCGAAAGTATTCTCCTTGGCGGCGCTCCTCAATGAACCGGCCAACGACGCCCGGGTCGGCGCCGCGAACGTCATTCTGTCGGCGCTGGCCCGACAGTAAGGGCCTGCTGCCGGCGATTGTAGGGGCGTCGCTCGTCGACGCCCGAAGACGCTTCAATCGACGGCAATGCGGTACAAGTATGCGTTCGCCGTCCAGTCGTGCTCCGCGTCCTTGGAAAATTCGCTGAAGCGGGTGAGGTTCAAAAGGATTTCGCCGGTCTCTCGGTCTTCCCGCGTGGATGGACTTG
>CAZFHG010000036.1:0-22036 GCA_964518665.1 uncultured Opitutaceae bacterium
GAGCCGCGGTTTTTTTTTTTTTTTTTCATCAGGGCAGGACCTGCTTGTTTTTGAGGAGCAGGCGCGGCGACGCCGACTGGAACACCTGGGTGAGGGTGTAGTTGGCCGAGTTTCCGGATCGGGAGCTGAAACTCAGCGAGATCTTCTTTATGCCCGACAGGTAGTTGGTGTAACTGGAGTAGGGCCGGTCATACATGTCATAGTAACTGAAAGTGCAGGTCAGCAGGCTGACATGGAGCACCAGGGCGGAGCCGCCACTCACCGTGCGGGTGAGTTTTTTGAGCGTGTTGTCATAGTCATAGGTCACGGTCGTGGAACCGGAGCTGGTGGGAATGACCAGCACGACACTGGTTGCGCTCGGGGTGCCGGATATCGAGCTCGCCATCCCGACATCCTGGGTGAAGTACGCCAGGGTCCGGCGGCTTTGCGCCTCGAGGGTGGGTTGATAAAACGAACTGAAACCCAGCGTGCGGGTGAACTGCCGCGCGAGATACACGTAGCTCGAAAGCACCGCCAGCATGAGCATGAGGGACAGACTCATGCCGATGAGGAGTTCCACCAGGGTAAAACCGGCGCGGGGGCGTTGGATCTTGGGGCTCACGATCGCTGGAAGGTGAGGTTCAGCCCGTATTTGCCATAGTAGGCCGAGGTTTTGCGGGTGTAGCTGAATGTCAGCAGATTGTTGGCCGCATTGCGCCGGCTGGTCCTCACCGTCCACGTCACCGTGAAATTCACCTCGCATAGGTTGGTGTCGGGGTTGGGACTGGTCCGCTGGCGGGTGAGGCTGTAGGTCGCACCGGAAGCCGCGATGGCGGAGGTAAACTGGCTGTCGATGGTGACGGTGGTGGCGGTCGTGGGCAGGGCGCTGATGCTGGCCCAGCTGGCGCCCCGCAGTGATTCGACTTCTTGATTAAGAATCTGGGTGGCCAGGGTCTGGCGGCGCGCGTGGTCCATCATTTGCGAGCCGATCAGCATGGCTTGGATCATGCCGACAAACGCCACCACGAGAATAGTGGCGGCCATCATCACCTCGACCAAGGTAAAGCCGGCTGAACTAGGGCGGCGTGGTTGCACGAATGTAAATAATGACCTGATGAGGTCACTAAGCAATCGCGACCCGATTGCGACAAGCCCGGAGTGGCGGGCGGGCGCTCAAGGCTCACGCGGAGCCACGCGGCCTTGGACCGGTAATTTAGGGCGGGGATGCCGATCCCCGCCATTCGTTAGTCTGTTCTCTGTCGAAGGCGAGGATCGGAATCCCCGCCCTACATGGCATTCCCAGCTCAAAGCAGACGGTGCCCGTGCGCCCAGCGCACGAATTCCGCCTCAAGCTCGTCAAATGAACCGGTGACGAAGAGAGGATCCTGGAAATGCCAGATGTCGTAGGGCTGGGCCGCGATGCGCTCGGGGACGGCGGGGAGTTTCGTCACCTTGTCAGTCAGGCTGTGCAAAGTCTCGCCCGAGGAGGAGATTATGCCGTTCCCATAGATGCGCAGGCCGCCGGGATTCCGGATCAGCCCGAATTCGACGGTGAACCAGTAGATGCGGGTCAACCCCTCCTCGACGGCGGGATCGGTGCAGGCGAGTGCGGCCTGGCCGATCTTCTGGTAAAAGTCGGCAAAGCGCGGGTGCATGATCATCGGCGTGTGACCGAAGATGTCGTGGAAGCAGTCAGGCGCGGGAGTGTAGTCGAGTTCGTGGCGGCCGCGCACGTAGTCGGTGCAGGGGAAAATGCGCCGGGCGAGGTAGCCGAAAAAGTCGTGCGCATCCAACAGCCCCGGTGTGCGCGCCAGCCGCCAGCCGGTCGCGCGGGCCAGCCGGGCCGAGACGTCGGCGAGGGCGGGGATACGGTCGGATTCCAGCGCAAGGGCCGCGAGCCCGGTGAGAAATTCGTCCGCTGCCCGCCCGGGCAGCAGTTCCGCCTGGCGCGCGTACAACTCGCGCCAGACGGACTGCTCCGCGGTGGTGTAGTCAGGGTAGAGGCATTCGTCGCCGACGGGCAACGGGGCGGTGAGCTTGTGCGGGATGCAACGCGGATCGTCGCCCGGACCGGGCGGATTCACGGGCGTCGTGACAATGGGTGTGGGCATCGGCGGCGGGGTGGGGTGGGCGGGCGCGGGGTACGCCGTTTCTGGGGTGAGATGCTAACAGCGAGGTCGGCGCCGGGCCATCGCCCGTATGGCGTAATGTGCCGCGAACCGCGATGCGGCCGGAGGATTTTTGCTTCGCCCCGCCGCGGGCCTCGCTCAGCATGAGTGCACCAACCCAACCGGACCCATGCGCCTCGCCACCATCTTGCCCCGCGCCAGTGTCGAACCCGTTGTTGTCGCCGCCGCCCCGGACGGCTCGTGGATCGAACTGGCGGGGCTCGCCGGACGGCCCGTGTCGCGGCTGGAGGACGGCCTGCCGTGGGTGCTCGCCCATACTGCGCATCTCATGGGCCGCGCCGCGGCGTGGGCCGGACCGCGCTACCGCGAGCGCGAGTTCTCCTTTCTGCCGCCGGTGATGCGCCCGCCTTCCATCCGGGATTTCTACGCCTTTGAGCAGCACGTGAAAACCTGCCGGGCGAAACGCGGCCTGGAGATGCCGCCGGCATGGTACGAGCTGCCGGTATTCTATTTCACCAACCCGAGCGCCCTCAGCGGCCACGGGGCGGATGTGTGCGCGCCGGCCGGGTCGCAGGAGCTCGATTACGAACTCGAGCTCGGGATCGTGATTGGCCGCGCCGGCCGCGACATCCCGGTGACGCAGGCGTGGGACCATGTGGCCGGGTTCACCATCCTCAACGATTTCAGCGCCCGCGATCTTCAGCGCCAGGAAGTGCCGGTCGGCCTCGGCCCCGCGAAGAGCAAGGACTTCGCCACCGGTCTCGGCCCCGCCCTCGTCACGCGGGACGAATGCGCCGACCGCATCAGCGGCGAGAAGCTCACGCTCGCGATGAGCGCGCGCGTCAACGGCCGCGAACTCTCCCGCGGCAGCACGGCGAGCCTGCATTATTCCATTCCCCGGCTCGTGGCGCAGGCCGCGCGCGACGCTGAACTACATCCCGGCGACATCCTTGGCACGGGGACTGTCGGCACCGGCTGCATCCTCGAACTCGGCCCGGAAAACACCGGCGGCTGGCTCAAGCCCGGCGACGTGGTGGAACTCGAGATCGAGCGGCTCGGCGTGCTGCGCCACCGCATCGTGGCGCGGCCGAAATAGGGAGTTAGGCTGGGGGCGGGATGGCTTAACGCTCAACATTCAACTCTTAACGTTTAACGCTCAAGTGTCAGGCCACCCCGCTGTGTAGCTACGAGCGTGAGCGAGTGGAAATCACGTTGCGGATGCCTGACATCCACTCGCTCACGCTCGTAGCTACCTGCCAACACTTAAGCGTTAAACGTTAAGCGTTCCCGCGCCCCGCGCGGGCCGGGTCACCGGTTCAGCAGCGCGGCGACGCGGGTTCTTCCGCGGACACTCAACTTGGCGAAGATGGCGGCGAGCTGAGTCTTGATGGTAAGGGGGCTGCGCCGCAGCTCGGCGGCGATCTCGGCTGTGCGCATGCCTTCGCGGACGCGCATGGCGACCTCGCGTTCGCGTTCGGACAGGCGGGCGAGCAACGCGACGGCCCCGGGTGAGAGTGGCCGGTGCCGGTCGCCGCGCGGGCGGCGGTAATCGAGCTGGATGTGAAAGGCAGGCGGCGTGCCCGGTCCGCCGGGCGTGTGCAGCTTGATGCGGGCGTGCAGTCCGCGCGCATGGTCGCTCACCACACGCGGCTGGGCGGTGGCCTCGGACCCGTTGGCATGGTCGGCGGCGAGCGCGAGGCAGGCGGCGGCGAGCCCGGGCGGCAGGGCGAAGGCGTCGCGCACGCGCAGGGCGGCGGCCTTGCGTTCGCCGTGGTTCCACACGGCGCAGGCCCGCGCGGCTTCGACGTTGAACCACAGCGGCTGCAACGCGCGGTCGAGCAACAGCAGGCCGACCGGCACGTCCTCAAGCATGGTTTCGTAATGGGCGAGGCGCAGCGCGGCGCCTTCCGGCGGGGGTGTCGCAGGACGGGAGGACATGCGCGCAACATACAAACCTCCCGCCCGAGCACAAGCCACGGCTTACTCCCTTTGGCTGATGGACCCGGCGCAGGGTCGCGGTTAGATTGCGTGCACCCCGCCACACCCACATGAGCACGACCTTTTTTGAAAAACCCGTTGCGTCCAAAACGATCTCCAATCCCCTCGGCCTGCGCGGCGTGGATCACATCGAATTCATCGTCGATGACGCCGACCAGTGGCGCGATTTCTTCCGCGACAAGTATGGCATGGCGGTGCGCTTCTACGCCGACGAGTCCACCGGCGTGAAGGGACGCCGCGCCCACGTGGTGGGGCAGGGGCGCATCAATTTCATCGTCGCCGAGCCCCAAGGCCGCGGTCCCGAGGCGGACTTCATGCGCTGGCACCTCGACCGGCATGGCTGCGGCGTGCGCGACGTGGCCTTCCGCGTGAAGGACGCACGCCACGCCCTCACCGAGGCGGTGCGCCGCGGGGCGAAGCAGGTGCGGGCGCTCGATGAGCACGCCGAGTTCAACGGCGCCGCCATCGCCACCTACGGCGACACCATCCACACCTTCATCGAGCGCAAGCCGCACACCGGCTTCGCCCCCGGCTATCAGCCCGTGCCCGGCGTGGTGGAGGACGGAGACATCCATTTTGCGATGATCGACCACGTCGTCGCCAATGTGGAGCACATGGATGAGTGGGTGAAATTCTACGAGCAGGTCTTCGGCTTCGACCTCTTCATGCACTTCGACATCGACACCGGCCGCAGCGCCCTGATGTCGAAGGTCGTCAGCCCGACCGACGGCTGGGTGAAATTGCCGATCAACGAGCCCTCCTCGGCAAATTCGCAGATCCAGGAATTCCTCGACCAGTACCGCGGCCCCGGCGTGCAGCACATCGCGCTGCTGACCCCCGACATCATGAGGACCGTCGCTGAGATGCGGCGCATGGGCCAGGACTTCCTCGACGTGCCCGACACGTATTATGATGCGGAATTCGACGCCCGCATCGGCACCATTGAGGAGGACAAGGAGGAGCTCAAGCGCCTCAAGATCCTCGTGGACCGCGACCACGACGGCTACCTGCTGCAGCTCTTCACCAAGTGCGTCTTCACCCGCCCCACGCTTTTCTTCGAGGTCATCCAGCGCCGCGGCCGCGCCCTCGGATTCGGCGAGGGCAACTTCCGCGCCCTCTTCGAAGCCATCGAGCGCGAACAGGCCCGGAGGGGGACGCTGTGAAGGGTTGGGCCCGGCCTCCGGACGGGCCGCTTCACGCTGCGCTCGCCGAACCGCCCGTCCGGAGGCCGGGCGCTACCCAACAGCCAATAACCAATAGGCCATAATCCTTAACCAATAAGCCATTCTTCCCCATGCACTACCTCCGCCTCGGTGACATTCCCTTCAAGCATCACGTGAAGTTTCCGCGCGAGGCCGCTGCGAGCTACAAGGGCGAGGGGTTGCATTACGAGCATGTCGTCACGACCGAGGGCTTCGACCGCGCCTACTCGATCCTCTACCACACCAAGCCGCCGACCCGGGTGAAAAGCGTCGAGCGCTTTGCCGACTGGTCGCTCCAGCCCGGTGCGCCCACGCCGCTCCGGCACCACCACCTCAAGTCCGCCGCCATGGTCCGCTCCGGCGACCCCTACACCGGCCGCGTGCCGTTGATGTTCAACCCCGACATCACCTGCAGCCGCTGCCGGCCGGCGACTGCCATGGCGGCGGACTACGACTTCTACCGCAATGGCCGCAGCGACGACGTCATCTTCGTGTGGCGCGGCGCCGGCTGGCTCGAGAGCAACTTTGGCCGTCTCCGCTACCGGCAGGACGACTACATCGTCATCCCCCGCGGCACCATTTACCGCCTCGTGCCCGACGATATCACGCAGGAGGACTACCTCATCCTCGAATCGGCGCATCCCGTGCGCATTCCGGCGCGCTACCTGCACCCCGAGGGCCAGATCCGCCTCGGTGCGCCCTATAGCGAGCGGGATTTTCACGGCCCGACGGAACTCGCCCCGCGCGACGACGAGGGCGACTTCGCCGTCCTGACGAAGGATCGCGGCCGCTTCACGAAAAACATCATGGCCAGCCATCCCTTCGATGTCGTCGGCTGGGATGGCTGCCTCTATCCGTTCACTTTCAACGCGAACGATTTCGAGCCGCTCACCGGCACTGTGCATCTCCCGCCGCCCGTGCACCAGACCTTCGAGATCAACGGTTTCGTCATCTGCACCTTTGCGCCGCGCTATCTCGATCATCACCCGGAAGCCATCAAGGTCCCGTGGGCGCACGACAACACCGAGGCTGACGAGGTGCTGTTCTACGTGCGCGGCGAGTTCGGCTCGCGCAAGGGCGTCGAACCCGGCTCGTTCACCCTGCACCCGCAGGGCATCCCGCACGGCCCGCACCCGGGCACCACGCTCAAGAGCATGGCGGCCGTCCGCACCGAGGAACTCGCCGTGATGTTCGACACCGCCCAGCCCCTCGAACTCACCGCGCAGGCCCTGGCCATGGACGATCCCAACTACCCGCTGAGCTGGCTGGGGTAGAGGAATTTCCATTCTGTGGGTAGGGTCCGGCCTCCGGACGGACCGTTCAGGCACACGCAAGTGCTCGCGGCCCGTCCGGAGGCCGGGCCCTACCCAATGAGGACTTTTACCGCCCTAAAGGTTGTGTCCCCCTTCTGTTTCCTGTCTCCTCCCTCCTAGATTTTCGATCTCCGATCTGCCATCTTCCAACTCCGATCATATGATTCTCGACTTCGCCGGCCTCGACGTCCGCAACGCCTACCAGTGGATGATCTCCACCATTCTGCCGCGCCCCATCGCCTGGGTCTCGACCATCTCCGCGGACGGGAAAACCAACCTCGCGCCGTTTTCCTTCTTCCAGGGCATCACGGCCAATCCGCCCACGCTCATGTTCGTGCCCGTCAACAATCGCCAGGGCGTGAAGAAGGACACCGTGCGCAACATCGAGGTCGTACCTGAGTTCGTCGTGAACCTCGTCTCTCATGATCTCGGCGCGCAGATGAACTTGACCGCTGCGGGGCTGCCGTACGGCGAGAGTGAATTCGAGAAGTTCGGGATCGAGGCCGCGCCGTCCACGACCATCCGCCCGCCCCGGGTCGCCGCCGCCCCCATTGCCTTCGAATGCGTGCTCGACCGCATCATCCTCATCGGCGAGGGCCCGCTCGCGGCCAATGTCGTTTTCGGCCGCATCCGCACCGCGCATATCCGCGACGACGTGCTCGGCCCCGACGGCAAGCCCGACTCCGCCAAGCTCGATCTCATCGCCCGCATGGGCGGCGACCATTACGCGACGACGCGGGAGATTTTCACGATCACGCGTCCGGACTGAATTCAATTCTTTCTCTGTATTCTTAATCTTTCTCCCGGGCCGAGAATGCAGCGCAAACCGCAGACGCCCTGACGAAAGAGAAAGATAAGAGGAAAGAGAAAGATTCTCCCGACCCATAACCAATAATCGATAGCCCATTACTTTTCTTACCCCACCCATGACTGACCTCGTCATTCTCTCCGCCACCCGCACCCCCATTGGCGCCTTTCAGGGCGGCCTCGCCTCCGTGCCGGCCTCACGCCTTGGCGCCACCGCGATCAAGGGTGCCGTCGCCCGGTCCGGCGTCGCACCCACCAGCGTCACCGATGTGTTCATGGGCAATGTCCTCCAAGCCGGCCAGGGCCAGGCTCCGGCGCGGCAGGCCGCCATCCACGCCGGGCTCCCGCAATCCGCCCGCGCCGTCACCGTGCACAAGGTCTGCGGCTCGGGTTTGCAAAGCGTCATGCAGGCCGCGCATGCCCTCGGCGCCGGCATGGGGACTGTCTATGTGGCCGGTGGCATGGAGAGCATGTCGCAGGCACCCTATCTGCTGCCCAAGGCCCGCGACGGTTACAGGCTCGGCCACCAGCAGGTGATTGATTCGCTTGTCACCGACGGACTCTGGGACCCCTACAACAACATTCACATGGGCAACTGTGCGGAGAAGTGTGCGGCCAAGTACACTTTCACCCGCGAGCAGCAGGATGCCTACGCCATCGAATCCTTCCGCCGCGCCAACGCCGCGCAGGCCGACGGACGCTTGGCGCAGGAGATCACCCCGGTCGAGCTCACCGACGCCAAGGGCAATGTCACCAAGGTCGAGCACGACGAGGGTCCGGCCAAGGTGAAGTACGACAAGATTCCGACCCTGAAGCCCTCGTTCCAGAAGGACGGCACCATCACGCCGGCCAACGCCTCCTCGCTCAACGACGGCGCCGCGGCATTGGTCGTCACCACCGCCGCCCATGCGCGCACGGTCGGATTGAAGCCCATCGCCCGGATCGTATCCTTCGGCGCCCACGCGCAGGAACCCGTCTGGTTCACCACCGCGCCGGTACCGGCCGCGCAGGCGGCGTTGCAGGCGGCGGGCTGGAAGGTCGCCGATGTTGATCTCTGGGAGGTCAACGAGGCCTTCGCCGTTGTGCCCATGGCCTTCATGCAGGAACTTGGCGTGCCGCATGCAAAGGTGAATGTGCGCGGCGGCGCGATCGCCCTCGGTCATCCCATCGGCTGTTCCGGCGCTCGCATCCTCGTCACGCTCATCGCCGCGCTGCAGGAGCGCGGTCTGAAGCGCGGCGTCGCCGCCATCTGCATCGGCGGCGGCGAAGGCCTGGCCGCCTGCGTGGAACTCGTCTGAGTTTTTAACCACGGATCACACGGATTTCACGGATCGAACGATGCTGCATGGCAAGGTGACCGAGGCTATCATTGGTGCGTCGATGATGGTTTTGAATAAATTGAAGCCGGGGCTGGACGAAAAACTGTATGAACGGGCGCTCGTCATCGAATTGACGAAACGCGGACACAAGGTTGATCAGCAGAAAATTTTCCCTGTCAGATATGATGGAGTGGAAATTGGCACCTTGATTCCCGACCTGATCGTGGACGATGTCGTGATCACTGATCCCAAAGTAGTGGCCGACTTCAACGAAGCCCATATCGCCCAAATGATCGGCTACCTGAATATTACCCGGCTCCAAGTCGCACTTCTTCTAAATTTCAAACACTCCAATCTGCACTGGAAACGCATCGTCAGATAGTTCTTATCCGTGCCATCCGTGTGATCCGTGGTTAAAATGAGTACCCCGACGACTACCCCAAACTACCTCTGGCATCCCGACGACCACGCATGGACGCGTGACTCCCACCTCGCGCGGTTCATGCGCCAGCATGGGTTCAGCTCGCAGGACGAACTGCACGCCGCCTCCGTGCGCGACACGGCCTGGTTCTGGGACGCGGCGATGAAGGACATGGGCGTCGAATGGTTCACGCCCTATGCGCAGGTTAAGGACGATTCCCGCGGGTTCCCGTGGACGAAGTGGTTCACCGGCGGCGAGGTCAACGTCGCCCACAACTGCGTCGACCGTCACGTGCGCGACGGCCATGGCGACGAGGTGGCACTTTATTACGAGGCCGATTCCGACCGCCCGGAGGATCGGCGCTCGCTCACCTTCGCCGAGCTGAAGGCGTCCGTTGACGATTGTGCCGGCGCGCTCCGGGCCATGGGGGTCGGTCCCGGCGACAGTGTCGCCCTTTACGCGCCGATGCGGCCCGAGACCGTCGCCGTCATGATGGCCAGCTTCCGGCTCGGCGCGCGCTTCGTCCCCATCTTCTGCGGCTACGGCGAGGCGGCGGTTGTCGAGCGCATCGAGTCGTGCCAGGCCCGCGTGCTCTTCGCTGTGGACCACCTCCACCGCCGCGGCAAGTCCGTCGCCACCGGTGTCACCGCCCGCGCGGCTGCCGCCCGCGTGCCGAGCGTGCTGCGCGTGATCTGCTTCGACCGGCCCGAGTGGACCCGCTTCCTGTCGGGCGCCCCGAGCTTCGACGGCTGCGAACGCACCGCCGCCGAGGAACCGTGCCTGCTCATCTACACCAGCGGCACCACCGGCCGGCCCAAAGGCACCGTGCACACGCACGCCGGCTGCCTGGCCCAGATGGGCAAGGAGACGCGCTATGCGTTCAACCTGCAGCCCGGCGAGCCGTTCTTCTGGTTCACCGACATCGGCTGGATGATGGGTCCGTGGGAAATCATCGGCTGCCTGCTCTACCGCACGCCGGTCGTCCTCTTTGACGGCGCGCCGGATTTTCCGGACAGCGACCGGCTTTGGCGCACGCTGGAACGCCTCAAGGTCGTCACCTTCGCCGCCTCGCCGACCCTCGTGCGCCTTTTCATGCGCGCCACCGAGGGCAAGGGTCCGGGCGGCCACGATCTCTCGCAACTCCGCCTGCTGGGCTCGACCGGTGAGCCGTGGGACGAGACCTCTTACCGTTGGTACTTCGAAAACGTCGGCGGTGGCCGCTGCCCCGTCATCAACATTTCCGGCGGCACCGAGATTGTCGGCTGTCATCTGTCCGCCACTCCGCTCATCCCGCTTCGCCCGTGTTCGCTCGGCCGGCCGGGACTCGGCATGGACGTCGATGTGTTCACCGACGAGGGCAAATCCGCGGAGCGCGGCGCCGTCGGTCACCTCGTCTGCAAGCAACCGGCGCCGTCGATGACCAAGGGTTTTCTCAACGATGATGCGCGGTATCTGGAGACCTATTTCAGCCAGTTCACCGACGTGTGGTATCACGGCGACTGGGCGCGGCAGGACGAGGACGGCACCTGGTTCGTGCTCGGCCGCAGCGACGACACCATCAAGGTTGCGGGCAAGCGCGTCGGGCCCGCCGAGGTCGAGGGCGTGCTGACTTCGCACCCGGCGATCAGCGAGGCCGCCACCATCGGTGCGCCCGACGAGCTCAAGGGTCAGGTGCTCGTGTGCTTTGTGGTGGTCAGGCCCGGGTGGGCGGACCCCACGGAAGCCGAACTGATCGCCCATGTGGCTGCGCAGATGGGCCGGCCGCTCGCACCCAAGTCCGTGCACGTGGTGGCGTCCCTGCCCAAGACCCGCAGCGGCAAGATTCTCCGCGGCACCATCCTCCGCGTCTACACCGGCCAGCCCGCCGGCGACCTGACCAGCGTCGACAACCCTTCCGCCCTCGAAGCGATCCACGCCTTGGCGCCGGGGCAGAAGAAATAGGCATTTTTTAGGGCGGAGGTCTCCTCCTTCGCCTGGCCTTCCACCGTCGCCAAGGCTATGGTGGACAAGACGGAGGACAGGTCCGAACCCCGCCTTCGTCCATCCCGCTGAAATCCCATCTTTCTCATTCCTCTTTATCTTTCTCTTTCGTCAGGAGGTTTGTTGTAGCCGGGGTCGTTGACCCTGGGGATTGGGAAACCGGGCTCAGCGAACCCGGCTACAATAAAGCCTATTCGAATTCGTCCTGACGAAAGAGAAAGATAAAGAGGAAAGAGAAAGATAAAGAGGAAAGAGAAAGAGCCCCCCATCACAACCGGTTCGCCCGCAGTTCGCGCAGCGGATAAAACGTGCCGCGCCAGACGATGCCGCGACGCCACAGGGTGACGAACATCGAGCGCACGACCGCAAAGCCGAAGACCGCGGCGCCGAACGGTAGGAGCAACCCGTGCCACCACGGTCCGCCGGTGAACCGGGTCTGATCGCAGCCAAGCGCCAACATCAGCACCACGGCGGCGGCATGCAGGGCCCAGGCCGCACCGTGCGCGAGACCCAGCGCGGCGAATGGCCAGAGGAAGAACAGCAGGCAGGCGGCCGCCCCGAGGCCGATCAGCCACCAGCGATAGTCCGCGGCGGCATAGCTGTTCTTTTCCAAGCCGCGGACCATCGCGCCGATGCTCCCATACCAAGCCACCCAGAGGGAGTCGCGGCCTAGGAGCATCTCGCAGCGGGCGCCGTGCGTTTTGAACAGCTTGCCGAGCTTGATGTCGTCGTCGGGCCGAAGCCGCAGCGGTTCATGGCCGCCGAGCGCGCGGTAGGTGGAGGTCCGGACGAGGCCGAAGGCGCCGACGCTGCCGTGGGGATAGGTTCCAGGCTTTGGAATAAGCCAGGGACGCAGCCCGGCGGTAAACGCGAGGCCGAAGGCGTTGACGCACACGCCCAACGCGTGGCCGTGCCCGTGCAATTCCGGGATGGCGGCCAGCAGGTCCAGGTTGGCCGCCACGGCATGGGCCACGGCGCGTCGCAGCACATCCGGTCGGAAATGGATATCGGCATCGGTGAACAGGATGAATTCACCGGTTGCTCCCGCCGCCCCGAGATGCAGCGCATGGGTCTTGCCCAGCCAGCCCGGCGAAAGATTGGCAACATGGATGACCCGCAGGCGGGGCTCGCGGGCGGCGTGGGCATCGAGCACCGCACCGGTGGCGTCCTCGGAGCGGTCATTGACGGCAATGAGCTCCCAGTCGGGATAATCGAGGGCGAGCATCGTAGTGACGGCTGCATCCACGGTGTGCCCTTCGTTGCGCGCGGCGAAGACGACCGAGACCCGCGGCCATCGTACCGGCGGCGGGTCGTCCAGCGCGGCCAGCCGGCGGAGTCGGCGGTTGCCGTAGGGCAGCACGGCGGCGAGCACCAGCCAGCCGGTGGCGGTGATCAGGCCCAGCGCAAGCAGGAGGGACGGAATCATTTGACCGGCTCAGGCCGGTTTGGCCGGGTTCGCAACAGCGGCGCGACCGACAAGTACCTTGTCAATGCGGTGACGGTCCATGTCCACCACCTCGAAGCGCCAGCCGCCCCACTCGAACCAGTCGCCGGCGGCGGGGATGCGCCCGAAATACGTCATCACGAAACCGCCGAGGGTCTTGTAATCCGCGTCGTCCTCACGCGGCAGCCGGGACTTGAGGGCGAGCAGGGTCTTGAGTTCGCCCACAGGCAGGGTTGCGTCAACCAGCCACGATCCGTCCTCCCGGCGTCGGACCTCGGCCTGGGCCTGCCGCGGCCCGTGGTCGGGCAGGTCTCCGACGATGGCTTCCAGCACGTCGATGAGGGTGACCAAGCCCTGCACGGCGCCAAACTCGTCGGTGACGATGGCGATGTGCTTGCCGGTTTTCCGGAACTGCTCGAGCAGCTGGGCCGCGTTGAGGGTTTCCGGCACCGACAGCGGGGCGACGAGGAGATTCTTCAGCGTGGAGGGCAGGCCGATGGCGGAGTTGGCCCAGATGGCCTTGACCGAGACCATGCCGACCACGTGGTCGCGGTTGCCGTGAAAGACCGGGAAGTGCGAGTGCCCGCTGGTGACGATCTTGCGCCAGTTGACCTCCTCGGAGTCGTCGAGGTTGAGAAAGACGATCTTCGGCCGCGGCGTCATCAGGCTCGTGACCGAACGCTGGTCGAGTGTGAGCACGCCTTCCACCATCCGCTGCTCCGCGCGCTGAAAGACGCCCGCGTGCAAGCCCTGCTCCACCAGGGCGCGCACCTCGTCCTCGCTCACCCCGGGTTCGGCGGGATCGGGTCGCACCCGGATCAGCCGCAGGATGGCTTCGGTCGCGAGTTCGAAGATGCGCAGAAACGGGGCGGCCAGCCAGGCGAGCAGGCGCATGGTGCCGGCCAGCAGGCCCGCGACTTTTTCCGGGTGGGCCAGGCCGATGCGCTTCGGGACCAGTTCGCCGAACAGCAAAATGAAGGACGTGAGGCCGACGGTCACGATGACGAAGGCGAGCGCCGAGGCATAGGGGGCCAGCCAGGGCGACTGGGCCAGCCGTGCACCGAGCGGACCGGCCAGGCGTGCGCCGCCGAGCACACCGGCGATCATGCTGCTGAGGGTCAGCCAGAATTCCACGAGCGCCAGGAAGCGGGCCGGATTGGCGGCGAGGGCAAGGGCCTGCCTGGCCGCGGGATTTCCGCTCTCGGCCTGGCGCCGGAGCTTGGCCTTGCGCGAGGAGACCACGGCGGTCTCGGCCATGGCCAGCACCCCATTGGCGATCACCAGCAGGCAGATGAGCAAAATCTCGATGGGAAGGCCAAACATGCGATAGGCCGGAGGGTAGACAACGGCGACGGTGATGCAACCCTCGGGGCACGGGTTGCGTTCGGGTGTAGGGCGGGGTTTCCGACGTGTCCTCCGTAGCCTTGGCGAAGGAGGAGTCCCGCCGTTTGCTCCTACCACTAGAATCCAATCTTTCTCGTTCTCTTAATCTTTCTCTTTCTCGGCTTGGATAGGTGGGCGCACGATTGCGACCGAGGGCGGTCGCGCTCCCAGGCGGGGATCGGACCTGTCCTCCGTAGGCTAGGCGAAGGAGGAATCCCCGCCCTGCACCCCTGCCGCGTAATTCACCGTAATTGCCTTGGCGGAAACCGCTAATACAGCGGCATAAAGCCCCCGCAGACTCGCCATCAGCCCGGCGGACCGTCACAATCCCCGACCATGCAATCAACCGGACTGAAGCGGCAGACCGTCTTTGATCAACCTTCCTGGCGGCTCGCCACGGATTGCGTGGAGGCGTTCGTCACCTGTCGCGGCGGACATCTGGCGCCAGTGACCTTCCAGACCGCCGCCGGCCCGGTGCAGCCCTTCGCGATCGCGCCCTGGCACGGGGAAACACTGCCCAAGGGCTCGCCCGGCGTGCTCAAGCCGTTGCGGGGTGACTTTTTCTGCGCGCCCTTCGGCAGCGGTCCGCGACTGTGGCGCGGCGAAAAGCATCCGCCCCATGGCGAGACGGCCGAAGGCGCCTGGAAGTTGCGCGTACGCGAATCGGGCCCTGCCACCCTGGTGGCGGAGTTGAAGACCCGCGTGCGCCCCGGCCGGGTGGTGAAACGCATCTCCCTGCGTCCCGGTGAAACAAATCTCTACCTCCGGCATGAAATCCACGGCATGGGCGGGCTGATGTCCTTCGGCCATCACGCCACGCTGAAGTTTCCGGAAAAGCCTGGTTCCGGGCGCATTTCACTCAGCCCGTGGCGTTTTGCCCAAGTCTGCCCCGAACAATTCGAGGATCCGGCGCTGGGCGGGTACAATTCACTCAAGCGCGGGGCGGTTTTCCGCGACCTGCGCCGCGTGCCGCTGGCGGCGGGCGGAACCACCGATCTCTCGAGCTACCCGGCGCGGGCGGGCTTCGAGGATCTTGTGATGCTCTCGGCACGCGTGGGCACGCCCTATGCGTGGACAGCCGTGACTTTCCCGGAGCAGCGCTATGTGTGGTTCGCGCTCAAGAATCCGCAGGTGCTCGCGTCGACGGTCTTGTGGCATTCCAACGGCGGCCGGCACTACGCGCCATGGAGCAGCCGGCACCGGGCGGTGCTGGGACTCGAAGAGGTCACGAGCAATTTCCATTTCGGCCTCGCGGCATCCGTCGCGCCCAATCCCGTGTCGCGGCGCGGCATTCCTACCGCCGTGCGGCTCGATCCGCGCCGGCCGCTGGTCGTGCCCTACATCATGGCCGTCGCGGCCATCCCGCGCGGATTCGACACGGTGCGCACGATCAGTTTTCGCGGCGATCACCTCGTGCTGCGCGCCGCCTCCGGCCGGTCCGTGCGCCACGCCGTGGACCTATCCTTCTTGCATCCCTCTTCATGAAACGTTCCGAAATTAACTCCATCTACCGGCAGGCCACGGCCTGTTTCGCCCGTCATCACTGGGCGCTCCCGCCCGCGCCCCGCTGGGACATCACCGACTTCGGCCTGCGCGATTTTCCGCGCTTCGGGCTGACGCTCATCAACCTCGCGACCGAGCCGGAGTATTGCGAAAAGCTCATGTACGCCCGCCGCGGCCAGACCACGCCGTGCCACACGCATGCGAAGAAAAAGGAGGACATCATCTGCCGCAGCGGCGAGCTGACGCTCAAGCTGTGGCCGAAGAAGCCCGTGGAGGGCGCGGCGCTGCCCCCGACGCTGACGGTTCCGATCAACGGCGTCCCGACCACCCTGAAGACGGGAGAACCCTTTGCCCTGCCGCCGGGCTCGCGCGTCACGCTGGTTCCCGGCGTGTGGCACGCGTTCTACCCGACCAGCGACGAGTGCATCATCAGCGAGGTGTCCACCGCCAACGACGACCTGCACGACAACTTCTTCCTCAATCCCGACATCGGCCGCTTCCCCGGCCTCGAGGAAGACGAACCCGCCGCCATCCGGCTGATCTCTGAAAAATAAATTTCAACCACGGATTTCACGGATGGGGCATCGCTTATTGGTTATTGCTTATGGCTTATTGATTATGTCCGAGCCTTGATTGTTCCTGTGCTTTTTGAGCCTTCTGTGGCCATTGCCTTGGTTTTGTTTTTCCATCCGTGCCATCCGTGAAATCCGTGGTTAAAAAATAACGCCTCACTTCCCATGCGCTCTGGAATTCTCGCCGCCGGCAACTGGCTCATTGATCATGTGAAGCTCATTGATTCGTGGCCGCCCCAGGACGGCCTGGTCAGCATCACCAGCCAGACCGCCGGCAACGGCGGCGGTCCCTACAATGTCCTCAAGGCGCTGGCTCGCATGCGCGCGGCTTTCCCGCTGGCCGGTCTCGGCCTCGTGGGGGACGACGACAACGGCCGCGCCATCCAGTCGGACTGTGACGCCCACGGCATCGACCGCACGCGGCTCCACACGCATCCGGTGGCGAGCACGAGCTACACCGACGTGATGACAGTCAGTGGCACGGGGCGGCGGACGTTCTTCCACCATCGCGGCGCCAATGCCCTGCTCGCGCCGGAGCATTTCGATTTCACCGGCGTGAAGGCCAAATACTTTTACCTCGCCTACCTGCTGCTGCTCGACGCGCTGGATGCGCCCGATGAGCACGGGGTGCCGCGGGCCGCGGCCGTGTTGCAGCGCGCGCGCGCGGCGGGTTTGAAGACCGCGCTCGATTGCGTGAGCGAGAACAGCGACCGGTTCCGGTCGGTCGTGCTGCCGGTGCTGCCGCAGGCCGACGTGCTCTTCACCAACGATTACGAGGCGGAGAAACTCACGGGCTGTACACTAGGCCGCGGGGAGACGCTGAACCGCCACCAGGTGGAGGCGGCCGGCCGGGCCTTGCTAGCGGCCGGCGTGCGCGAGTGGGTGATCCTGCATTACCCCGAGGGCGCGTGCGCCGTCGGCCGCGACGGGACGGTCGCCTACCAGGGCAGCGTGAAAATGCCGCCGGTGGAAATCGCCGGCACCGTCGGCGCCGGCGATGCGTTTGCCGCCGGCGTGCTCTACGGCCTCCACGAGCACTGGCCGATTGCCCGGGGCCTCGAACTGGGCGTCTGCGCCGCCGCCGCCTCGCTGCGCCACCCCTCCTGCTCGGAATCCATCGCCCCGGTGCCCGACTGCCTCGCCCTCGGCGCGCGGTACGGCTACCGCTGAAGCCGAATTTTAACCACGGATCTCACGGATGACACGGATTGGAGCCAAGCCAACTGCGACATGAGATCCCGAACTATTTCACAGGAGGTAGCAGAGAGGGCAGAGAGCCTGATTCCTAACCTCTGTTTTCTCTGCTTCCTCCTGTTCCAATGATTGGATCCTTATGGGCTTCTTGTGCCTTCTGTGGCCATCCTCAGGTCCATCTTATCCGTGCGATCCGTGAAATCCGTGGTTAAAAAACAAAGCCATGATTGACGCCCTCATCCGCCTGCTTGGTCCCGACAATGTCCTCACCACCAAGGAGGACCTCATCCCCTATGGCTTCGACGGCACTGCGGCGCTGAAGCAACTGCCACGGGCGGTGGTCTTTCCGCGCACGGCCGATGAGATCGCCGCCATTTTGAAGCTGGCACGCGAGCATCGCACGCCGGTGGTCACACGGGGCTCGGGCACGGGACTCAGCGGCGGCAGCGTGCCCGTGGCCGGGGCGCTGGTCATGTGCGTGCTCAAGCTCGACCGCATCCTCGAGGTGGACGAGAAGAACCTGACCATGCTGGTCGAACCCGGCGTGGTGACGCAGCGAATCTTCGACACCGCCGACGCCGCGGGCCTGTTCTACCCGCCCGACCCCGGCTCAATGAAGATCAGCACCATCGGCGGCAACGTGGCGGAGAACGCCGGCGGACTCCGCGGACTCAAGTACGGCGTCACCCGCAACTACGTCATGGGGCTCGAGGTGGTTTTGGCCGACGGTTCCATCTGCTGGCTCGGCAACAAGTGCGTGAAGGATGTCGCCGGCTACAATCTCCGCGACCTCTTCATCGGCAGCGAGGGCACGCTCGGCGTGATCACCAAGGTCCTGCTGAAGCTCCTGCCCAAGCCCGCCGCGCGCCAGACCCTGCTGGCGACCTACGCGCAGATGGATGCCGCGGCCGAGACCGTGTCGGCCATCATCGCCGCGAAGATCATTCCCTGCACCCTGGAATTTCTCGACCGCAAGACCATCCGCTGCGTCGAGGATTTCGCGAAGGTCGGCCTGCCCCTCGACGCGGAGGCGCTGTTGCTGATCGAGACCGACGGACATCCGGCCGCCGCCGAGGACGAAGCGACGCGGATCGAGGCCCTGGCCAAGGCCAACGGTGCGACCTCCGTGAAGCGCGCCGCCAATGCCGCCGAGGCCACCAAGCTCGCGACCGCGCGCCGCAGCGCCTTCTCCGCGCTGGCGCGGCTGAAGCCCACCACGATCCTCGAGGACGCCACCGTGCCCCGCAGCGAACTGGCGAAGATGATCCGCTTCATCGGGCAGACGGCGGTTAAGCACCAACTCGACATTGCGACCTTTGGCCACTTCGGCGACGGCAACCTACACCCGACCTTTTTGACCAACGAGCGCGACACCGCCGAGATGCACCGCGTGGAAACCGCGATGAAGGAAATCTTCGATTACGCCCTCAGCCTCGGCGGCACGATTACCGGCGAACACGGCGTGGGGCTGGCGAAGAAAGCGTATCTGAAGCAGCAGTTGGGGGACGCGAGTTACCGGCTGCTTGAGGCGGTGAAGCGGACGCTGGATCCCGAGGGCGTGCTCAATCCCGGCAAGATCTTTGATCTTGCCGAACATCCAACATCCAACTCCCAACATCCAACATCCAATGGCTGAGGCAGCGAAACCAAAATACGATCTGGCGGAGCGATTGCTGGAGTTTGCGGCGCGAATTGTGCGTTTGGCGGAATCATTGCCGCGGACGGAAGCGGGACGGCATGTTGCCGGGCAGATGCTGCGATCCGGCACCTCGCCTTTTGCCAACCACGCTGAGGCGGAGGATGCTGAATCGATTGATGATTTTGTGCACAAACTAAAAATCTGCCTGAAAGAATTGCGTGAGACCTGGCGCTGGCTGCGACTGATCCAGCGGATACCGCTGGTGAAAAGGCCGGACCTGCTGAATCCCTTGATTGATGAGGCCGATCAACTCATTCGCATCTTTCGGAAGAGCATCATCACCGCCCGCGAGAACCGAAATCGGAGGGCCGCCGCTTGAGCGTTGGAAGTTCGAAGTTGGATGTTGGATGTTCTGCAGGACGGGAACCTGCGGGCGGCAACCTCCTTGCAGGACTCGACTATTCCGTCCTGCAGCAGTGCATGCATTGCGGCATGTGTCTCCCGACCTGCCCGACGTACGCCGAGACCGGACGGGAGCGGCATTCGCCGCGGGGGCGCATTGCGCTGATGCGGGCGATCGCCGATGGCGAGCTCGAGGTGACGAAGAGCTTTGGCGAGGAGATGTACTACTGCCTGGGCTGCCTCGCCTGCACCACGGCCTGCCCGGCCGGGGTCAACTACGCTGAACTCTTCGAGACCGCGCGCATCGAGGTGGAGCGGCAGGGCGTGCTCGACTCCCCGAAACGCGACGCGATCCGCTGGTTTGCCCTGCGGTTGATTTTCACCCGGCCTCGCCTGCTGCGTTTTGTGGGCCGGTTAATCTGGCTGTGGCAGGTGAGCGGACTGCAGGGCTTCGCCCGGAAAACGGGGTTGATCAAACTCCTGCCCGGACGGCTGGGAGAACTCGAACCGCAGACCCCGGTGATCCGGGCCAAATTCTCGCATCAGCTCATTAAGCCGGTCGAAGCAGCCCGTGACGCAAAGCGTTACCGCGTGGCGGTGCTTACAGGCTGCGTACAGGACCTGATTTTCAGTGAGATCAACCGCGCCACCGTGGATGTCCTCATCGAAAACGGGTGCGAGGTCTTCACTCCGCCGGTGCAACCCTGCTGCGGTTCGCTGCATGCGCACAACGGCGACGTCGATTCCGCCCGGGAACTCGCCCGACGCCAGCTCGACCTGATCGATCCGTTCCAGGTTGACGCCGTCATCTCCAATGCCGGTGGCTGCGGCTCGCACCTGCGACACTACGGCCACCTGCTGGCGGATGATCCGGTTTATGCCGGCAAGGCGAAGGAGTGGTCGCGGAAACTGAAGGACATTCACGAATGGCTCGTCGAAATTGGCTTCCGACGGCCGGCAGCACCGAAAGAACGCTCAACGTTTAACGCTCAACGCTTAACGCTCAATGAACAGAGCGCCGGAGGCGCGATTGGAAATACTTCAGCGTTAAACGTTAAAAGTTCAGCGTTTAGCGTTAGTGATAAGTCAGCGCCCACGGCGTTGACTTATCACGAGTCCTGCCACCTTTGCCACGGACAGAAGGTGAGCGGACCGCCGCGGGAGATTCTGCGGGCGCTGCCCGGGTTCGAGCTGCGCGAATGCGCCGAAGCGACCTGGTGCTGCGGCAGCGCGGGCATCTACAACATCACCCAGCCGGAAACAGCGGGCTGGCTGCAGGAGCGCAAGACGGCCCACGTGCGGGCGACGGGCGCGACGGTGGTTGCGACGGCCAATCCCGGTTGTCACTTGCAGTTGGAGAACGGCCTGAAGCAGGCCGGCGACACGACCACAGTCGTGCTGCACCCGGTCGTGCTCCTCGCCCGCGCGTATGCGGCGGAGCGAAAAGACGGGGATTAAGCGCAAAGACGCGAAGGCGCAAAGTTCGGAGCCAAGGATGGGCTCAGGAGGTCCGGCTTATGCCAGCGGCCTTCAAAATTGGATTTAGTATCACGGGTAGCTACGAGCGTGAGCGAGTGGATCACACGCTTCATATGCCAAACCACCACTCGCTCACGCTCGTAGCTACCCGAAAATCCAAATGTTATGGGTGATTGGGATTACCCCGCGCATAGAGGCATCCACCTTATTCCGACCTTTGCGCCTTCGCGTCTTCGCGTTTAATCCGCTCTCCGCTTTCCGACTTACGTCAGCTTCGACAGCCGCGTGGCGGTGTCGGCGCGGAGGCGCTCGATGCGGTCGAGGGCGAAGTCGGTGATGGAGGTTGTCTCATCCAAGACCAGCGGTGTGAGGTCCAGCGCCCAGGCGACATGGGTGAATGCATCGGTGGAATGCGACGCGTGAAAAGTGGCGTTGGCCTGGCGGCGTCCGATCGAGGCGATGTCGTAGCGTTTGCCGCCGACGACCTGCGACTTGAAAACCTGGATGAGCTGGAGCGCGAGCTCCGGGTGGGCGCCGCAGTCCATGGGAACCTTCTCGTCATCCAGCAGCCAGTCGAGTCCGCGCCAGGCCTCGACCCCGAGCACGCGGGCCGGCCGCTGGGCCTTGGGCAGGGAGCGGATGGCTTCGAGACAGCGCAGCATGACGCCGACATGGGTGTCGTGCTTGTCGAGGGGCTGGTGAAGGTAGACGGTCTGGGGGCGGCAGGCCGAGAAGATCGCGGTGAGATCGGCCCGCACGCCGGGATGGCCGGGACGTTTCACGTCGGCGCTGGGGTGGGCGAGTTGGAGCTGCAGATTGTATTTTCCCAGACGGGCGGCGGCGCGCTGCTCCTCCACGCGGACGAGCTTCATCTGCTCGTCGGTGTAGCCGGCGAACGGGCCGCTCCGGGGCGAACCGGAGCCGTTGGTGACGACCACGCCGGTGAAGAACCGGTCGGTGCGACCGTAGCACTCGGCGACGGCCGGATAGGCGTTGATCTCGATGTCGTCCTGGTGCGCGATCACGCACAGGTGCGTGGTGCGGGCGAGAGCGGCGGCGGCATCGCCGCCGGCCGGGACGAAGATATCAGCTTCGGGTCGGGAGAATTTCATGGGAAGGACGGAAGGAAGGGAAAGCGTACGGGAGGGAGGGGAGAACGCTCAACGTTTAACGTTTAACTTTTAACGTTCAAGTGAGGGAGGCGGCGGGAAAAGCTGAATGTTGAATGCTGAACGTGTGAGTGGAATCTGGCTAGTGTAGGGCCGGACCTTG
>CAZFHG010000037.1:0-21681 GCA_964518665.1 uncultured Opitutaceae bacterium
CTCGCTCACGCTCGTAGCTACATACTCTGCCATTTTTCCGATTGTCGGCGGGCCTGGATTATTTGCCGCCGTTGTTCCAGGCCGCCATGGTGTCCGGAGTGCCGCGGGCGCGGATGTCGTTGTCGCTGAGAATGTCCTCGGTGACGGTGAGCAATTCCTGCCGGTTGAAGATCAGGGTTTCCGTCCCCTGGCCTTCGAAGGTGAATTCCAGGAACTCCGAGGTGGCGGTGCGGAGTAGTTCGACGAGGTGGTTGAGGTTCTTCGGCTTCGTGCCGTTGAGGGCGCGCAGGACCCGGCCGGCGGGGTTGCTGTATCCCTTGGTGAGGCGGTGGGGAAACAATGGGGCGGACACTACGATCATCTCCTCGCCGGGGAAGGCCGGGCGGGCGATCCGGCGGAGGATCAGGGGCGACTCCATAAAGGTCAGATTGTTGAGCAGGCCGAAGTTGTTGAAGCCGGCGACAAACTCCTGCGTGGCGGCGGAGAAGACCAGCGGTCCGTGGACGAAGTAGCGCGGATAGGCGCCCTGCAGGAAAGGAGCCACCAGGGGACGGTCCCGGGTGATGGGAACGGAGACTTTGATTTCACGGCCTTCGCGCAGCACGGTCAGGGGCATGTTACCGTCATTGGCGACCTGCTGGATGCGGTATTTAAAGGCAACCCGGACATTGTCCGTCAGGATGATCATGCCCTCGTTGTCGATGTGGGTGTCCCCGATCTTGGTTACGACATCCCAGACCCGGAGCGGGTAGGCCGTGTCCTCGGTGTCCACGGCGCGCACCACGACACCCTCGGCATTACGGTCCAGCTTGAGGAAGGCGCGCAGGGACGGGTTGATGAGGGTTTGAAATTCATCAAAGTTGACCGGCTTGCCTTCGTACCGGCCGTCGGCGATGTCGGCGAGGAAGAGGTCAATCTCCTCGTTGGGGATGATGTAGCCGATATTGTCGCTCCCACCCAGCCGGGAGAAAGCGAGGCCGATCATGCGGTCGTTGACCAGGGCGGGACCGCCGCTGTTGCCGGCGTTGATGGCCGCGTCGATCTGAATCCGCAGGCCCGAGCCCGGGTAGTTGTAGGTGGCAAACTCGATGCGCGAGACGATGCCCTTGGTGATGGAAAGCGTGGTGCCGCCGGTCGGATAACCGTAGGCCATGACCGTGTCCTTGATGCTGGGCAGGGCGTCGGCGCGCGGCAGGGGTGCGCGGGTGTCGAAGAAGGTTTCGTCGTCGAGCTTGAGCACGGCGAGATCCATGGCCGTGGAGAAGGCTTCGACAGTGGCGGTGAATTTGTCGCCCGACTGGTTGGCCTGCACCTGGATCTGGCTGGCGTAGGCGACGACGTGGGCGTTGGTGAGGATGCGACGACCGGTGATGATGACCCCGGTGCCCGTGCCTTCCCGCGGTGCTTGCTTCGTCCATGGCCGGTAAACGTCGGGGAAGCGGGCGGTGGAGAAAATCTTCACCACGGAGTTTTCAACCGCCGGGGGGCTTGCCTCGGTGGTTTGGCCGGACAACTGGGTCGCGCCGGTCAGGATCAGGATCGCTGCCACCGCGTGGCAACGGGCGAGGGGGCGGGGAATGCGCACGGTGCCGACCATAGGTCGGATGCACCGGGAGTGAAGCGCAAATGCGGTCAGCCCCCGGTAAAGGCGGTCCGGCGTTGCTCCTGCCAGCGTTCGCGGCCGGCGAAGACCGGCACGGAGTCCGTCACGGGCACATCCTTCAGCAGAATAAAATGCCGGCCGAACAATTCGTCCGAGGTACCCCAGGCGAAGCCATAGGGCGGTCCGGCTTCGCGGTCCGGAGTCTTGTAATAAAAATAGCCGATGAGGTCGCCGCCGCGCTTCAGCAGGCTGGCCACGCGGTCGCGGTAAGGGATGCGCAGTTCCGGCGGAAAGGCGCAGAGGAAGGCGCGTTCGTAGACGAAATCGAAGGAGGCGGGGGCAAACTCGTGCGTGAAAAAATCGCCGATGATGATCCGGTCGCCCAATGCGGGGCCGACTTTTTCCCGGGCCTGCTTCACGGCGACCTCGGAAAAATCAATGGCCGTGACGTCAAAGCCGGCTTCCGTGAAGGCCTTGATCTCAAGGCCCGTGCCACAGCCCGGAATGAGTACGCGCCCGCGGCCGGCCGTGGTGGGGGCCGTGCCCTTGGTTTTTCTTTTCAGGAACGCCTGGAGGTTGGCGGGTATGCCGTTGAATTCCCACGGGGTCTGGCCGGAGGCATAGCGGGTGTTCCAAAAATCGATGTGCGCAGGGAGACTCATCTTCCAGCCTGCAGTCCATGCGGTGGGGGACAGCCGTCAAGTGCCACTTGACCCGCGAATGGACTAAAATGAGGCGGGCAAAGGCGCCGTGCGGCCAAAGGATTGCCAGGGAGCGCGACCGCCCTCGATCGCAATCGTGCGCAAGCCCCCAAAGCCCGGAGAACGAGAACGGTCATGGAAAAGAGAACGATTGTATGGGAGCGCAGGCGGTTCGCCCGCATTGTCTAACTCTGAAATTCGGGCAAGCTGCCCGCGCTCCCAGCCTGAAGCGGGCTCAGATCAACCCGAGCTTCATCTTTCCTTCTTCGGAAATCATCGACTGGTTCCACGCCGGCTCCCAGGTGATGCGCACATCGGCGTCGGCCACGCCCGGGACGAGCAGGATCTTGTCCTTGGCGTCGGCGGCGATGGCGGGACCCATGCCGCAACCCGGCGCGGTGAGGGTCATGGCGATGTTGACCTTGAATCCGCCCTCGGGCGTCTCGATTTTCTCGATGTCCATCGAATAGACGAGGCCGAGGTCCACGATGTTCACCGGGATCTCGGGATCGAAAACCTTGCGCAGCTGGTCCCAGACTGCGGCGGGATCCGGCGAACCGTCGGCGAGGGCGGCGGCCTTGACCGTGCTCTCGGTCACCTGTTCGCCGATTGCGTCGCCGTCCTTGCCGTCGATCCGGAAGAGACCGAAGTCGGTCTGGACCGTGAAGCTGCCACCGAGGGTCTGGTGGATGAACAGCTTGGTGCCGGCCGGCAGCATCTGGCGGTCACCGGAGGGAATCTGGGTGACAGTGACTTCGCGGGCGAGGGTGCGTTCCTTGGTGGACATGGGCGGTCGCGGCGGGGCGCGGGTTAGAGATTCTTGAACTTGGTCTGGATGAACGAGCGCAGGGCGTCGTGCAGATTGTCGTCCGCGAGCTTGTTCAAGACACGCTCAAAAAAACCGAAGACGAGCAGTTCGTGGGCCTGGGCGGGCTTGATGCCGCGGGCCTCGAGGTAGAACTGCTGCTCGGGGTCGATGCGGGCGGTGGTGGCGCCGTGGGTGCAGCGGACGTCGTTGGCCTGGATTTCCAGGCCGGGCAGGCTGTTGGCCTCGGCGGCGGCGCTGAGCATGAGGTTGCGGTTGCTCTGGTAGGCGTCGGTCTGCTGCGCGTCGGGATCGACGACGATCAGACCGGAGAAGATCGTCCTCGCCTGGTCGAGGAGCACGTTTTTGTAGAGCAGGTTGGAGGAGGTGTGGGGCGCCTGGTGGCTCTGGAGCGTGCGCTGGTCGAACTCCTGCGTGCCGTGGGCGACGGTGAGCGCGAGCATCTCGCTGTGGGCGCCGGAGGCGAGGAGACGGCTGTGCGACTCGTGGCGCGCCTGGCGGCCGCCGAGGTGGAGGTTGAGCGAGAGCACCTGCGCGTCGCGGCCGACGGCGATGGAGTTGCTCTGGAAGGCCTGGGTGGCATTGGACCAGTTCTGCACCCCGACGTAGGTGAGATGGGCGCCGTCACCGGCGTGCAGGTCGTTGACACCGGAGGCGAAATGGGCGGAGCCGGTCTCGGCGGAGACGAAGAACTCGACGAGCGTGGCCTTCGCCTGGTCCTCGAGGATGACGAGGGTGTGCGGGAAGGTGGCATTGCCGGGACCGGAGAGCGTGTGCTGCACCACAAAGGGCAGGGAGATCTCGACGCCGCGCGGCACGTAGAGCAGGGCGCCGGTGGAGGAGAAGGCGTGGTTGAGGGCGACAAACTTCTCGCTGCCGAGGGCGACGGGATATTTCTGGAAATGCTGGCGAATCAGATCGCCATGGTCGCGGACGGCCTCGTCGAGGGGAACAAAGATGACACCCTTGGCCGCGAGTTCGGCGGGGAGGGTGATCTTTTCCCGGTCGACGATCTGGCGGTTCGAGAAGGTCAGTTCCGCCGCATGCGGAAAGTCCGGCAGGTGTGGAATGGTGGAGGCCGGCTCGGTGGGAAGCTCAAATCCGTCGAGGACAATGTCCTTGATCGTGGAGTAGCGCCAGCGCTCGTCCGTGCGAGCGGGGAGCGGGAGGGCGTTGTACTGGTTCCACGCGGCCTTCTTGGCCTCGAGCCACCAGGCGGGCTGGTCGCTGCGGTGGGCCAGATGGGCGGCAAAGCGCTCGGAAGTGAAGCCGGGGACGGGGGAGTCGGGCAGGGGAAGGGCGGAAGACATGTGATAAAAATTTCTCTTAATCGTTCTTTTTCTCGTTCTCGGGTCTGGTCCGCTTGCGCTGCCCATTCAGGGCGAGAAAGTGAACGAGAAAGAAAACGAGTGCGATGGGTTCAGCCGACCGAGCCCTCCATCTCGAGGTCGATGAGGCGCTTCAGCTCGACGGAGTATTCCATCGGGAACTGGCTCGCGAGGTCGTTGACGAAGCCGTTGACCGAGAGGCTCATGGCCTGGGCCTCGGTGAGGCCGCGCTGTTGCATGTAGAAGATCTGCTCTTCGCTGACCTTGGACACGCTGGCCTCGTGCTGCACGTAGTTGGCGTCGCCGCGGACGGTGATGGCGGGGTAGGTGTCGGTACGGCTGTTGGAGTTGATCAGCAGCGCGTCGCACTCGGTGTTGTTTTTGCAACCCTTGAGGTGCTTCGGGATGTGCACGACGCCCCGGTAGGTGGAGCGGCCCTGGCCGACCGAAATGGACTTCGCGATGATGTTCGAGGTCGTCTCATCGGCGGCGTGGATCATCTTCGCGCCGGTGTCCTGGTGCTGGCCGTCGTTGGCGAGGGCGATGGAGATCACCTCGCCGCGGGCCTTGCGGCCCTTCAGGACAACGCCGGGATACTTCATGGTGAGGCGGCTGCCGATGTTGCAGTCGATCCACTTGATGGTGGCCTCCTCGTGCGCGACGCCGCGCTTGGTGACGAGGTTGAAGACGTTGTTGGCCCAGTTCTGGACGGTGATGTACTGGATCTTCGCGCCCTTGAGGGCGACAAGCTCGACCACGGCGCTGTGCAGCGTGGAGGTGGAGAACTTGGGGGCGGTGCAGCCTTCCATGTAGACGACCTCGGCGCCCTCGTCGGCGATGATGAGGGTGCGCTCGAACTGGCCGAAATTCTCGGCGTTGATGCGGAAGTAGGCCTGGAGCGGCTGGGCGACCTTCACGCCCTTGGGCACATAGATGAAGGAGCCGCCGGAGAAGACGGCGCTGTTGAGCGCGGAGAACTTGTTGTCACCGGTCGGGATGACCTTGCCGAAGAACTTGCGGAAAATCTCGGGATGCTCGCGCAGGCCCTCGGTGGAGTTGACGAAGATGACGCCCTGCTTGGCGACGATGTCCTTGATGTTCGAGTAGGCGGCCTCGGAGTCGAATTGGGCCTCGACGCCGGCGAGGTACTTGCGTTCCTGCTCAGGGATGCCGAGACGTTCGAAGGTCTTCTTGATGTCGTCCGGCACCTCGTCCCACGTGCGCTTGGGCTTCTGGCCCTGGGAGAGGTAATAGCGGATTTTGTCGAAGTTGATGTTCTCGAGATCCTTGGTCGCCCAGTGCGTGGGCATGGGCTTGTCGAGGAAGGTTTTCAGGGCCTTCAGGCGGAAATCGAGGATCCATGGCGCCTCCTTCTTGACGCTGCTGATGTAGCGGACCGTGTCCTCGGAAAGGCCGGTGCCGGCGTCGAACTCGTAGTTGACGTTGTAGCTGAAATTGCCGGCGGTCTGGTCGATGCCCTGGACGGGATTTTCGGCGGCGATGGTTTCATCGGCAACCGAGGTGGCGTCGAGGTCTGTGGGAGGTTTCATGGCGGAGGGGAAGGGGGGAGATGGTTAGGTTAAGCGCGAAGACGCGAAGGCGCTAAGGGCACGCGAAGTTTTAGAATTAATTGGTTCTGTTCTTTGGATCGAACTTAGCGTCTTTGCGCCTTTGCGCTTAATGCCTTTTAGGCGTGGGCGAGTTCCTTTTTCACCCAGTCGTAGCCCTTGGCCTCGAGTTCGAGGGCCAGGGATTTGTCGCCGCTCTTCACGATCTGGCCGTCCCACATCACGTGCACGTGATCGGGTACGATGTAGTCGAGGAGGCGCTGGTAGTGCGTGATCATGAGGATGCCGAGGGCACCCCCGCGCATGGCATTGACGCCCTCGGCGACGATGCGGAGCGCGTCGATGTCGAGGCCGGAGTCGGTTTCGTCCATGAGGGCGAACTTGGGCTCGAGCATCGCCATCTGGAGGATCTCGCAGCGCTTCTTTTCACCGCCGGAGAAGCCGTCGTTGACCGCGCGGGAGGTGAACTTCCGGTCGATCTTGAGCAGGTCCATCTTGGTGTAGAGGCGTTTGTAGTAGGCGGTGGCGTCGAGCTCCTCGCCCTCGGCGAGACGGGCCTGCACGGCGGCGCGGAGGAAATTGGCGATAGTGACGCCCTGGATTTCGCTCGGATACTGGAAGGCGAGGAAGAGGCCGGCGCGGGCGCGCTCGTCCGGCTGCATCGCGAGGATGGACTGGCCGTCGAGCAGCACGTCACCGCCGCTGATCGTATAATCGGGGTGGCCGGCGATGGCCTTGGCGAGGGTGGACTTGCCGGTGCCGTTGGGCCCCATGATGGCGTGCACCTCGCCGCTGTTGATCGTGAGATTGAAGCCCTTGACGATGGCTTTCTCGCCGATGCTGACGTTGAGATCCTTGATTTGGAGTTGGCTCATGAAGTGATGGATTGAAGTGAAAAGGGGAGAGAGGTTGCCCGGACAGGATGGTCAGGACTGGGCTTTGCCGCGGAAGATGATCTCGACGGAATTGGCGTCGTATCCTTCCGGAAGGATGGTTTTGACCTGGTCGAGGAGACCGGGCGGCAGGTCGATATCATGGGTCGAACCGGTCCGTTCGTCGTGAAAATGGGCGTGCGGCTTCTGGTTCGGGCAGTAGCGGGTGGGGCCCCGCTCGAAGTTGACGGCCCGGACCACCCGGCACTGCACCAAGGTTTCCAAGCAGTTGTAAACCGTGGCCAGTGAGATGGTTGGCATCTCGGCCTTTACTCTCGCAAATACTTCGTCAGCAGTAGGATGATCCCTTTTCTTGAGTAGAATATTGAACACAAGCTCGCGCTGTGGTGTGGCGCGAAGTCCGCTCTCGGCGAGGGTTTGCGTGAGGGACTCGGGGGTTGCTGTGGATGTTTCAGGCATGGTGTTGAGAACCGCTATCAGATAATAATGGTTCTAAATCGCAAGTGAGATTTAGAATTATTCCAATAAACTAATAGTATTCATTAAGACTATTGAGATTGGTAATCAGTGACTCCGAGGCGTTGGAGTTTTGAACCGCCAATGGATTTCGCCAATGGGCGATTTTTTTGTGTGAGGCTCCAGTTGATCGCCTCCGTAGTGAGTTTTGGGTCCTCTGATCGCGGTCGTAGCGTCTGCGATAAGCAGACCCACAATTGAAGTGAAGGCGATCAGCCGAAACTTCTGGTCAAAGATTTCGCCCGTTGGCGAAATCCATCAGCGGTCCAATAATAAAGGGCTCCCGATCTCATCCGGTTCTAATCTGATGTTTTTGAACAGTGTTTGAACTGGATTGTTTCGGTCGAGTCCAAGTATCTCATGTCGCAGCTCCCCGCATCCAATCACTCATGAACCTCGAAGACGCCCGCACCGCCGTGATCCTCGCCCTTGGGCGCATGAATTCCCTCTACCAGCAACCAGTTTTCGACGAGTGGGTGCTGGCCAAGCTGACGAGCGGCCAGGGGGCGATTCTCTATTATCAGGGACCGCGGGCCGATTCCTACAAGAAGCAGTTCATTGCCGACAGTGCCCCGCTGGGGGCCGAGGTGGGTCAGAGCCGGTTGAGCGCCGGCGATTTCGTCTTCGCGCCCGACGCGAGCGGCACTCATTTCGACGCGTGCATCCGGCTTGGAGCGACCAGTTATCTTTTTTGCAACAATACCAAGCGGTCCATGGCGGAAATCCGGCAGAGTCCGCAATGGCTCAGTGCGCAAAAGCCCTTCGTCGAATTGGCGGCGAAGTTCCATGCCGATCCGCTGGAGTGAGATGAAAACCTGAAACCTGAATGGAAGACCACGGTTTGGAACTCAGGTCTCAGGTTTCAAGTTTCAGGTCTCGTATTTTCATCCCAGTCCCTGCCAGAGAAACCATGCGTAGGCCACGGTCAGCACGCCGCCCGCCCACCGCGGCAGGCCGCCGGCGATCAGGAGCAGCAGCACGTGCACACCAATGGCACCCAGCAGCAATCCGAGTCCGGTGGTGAAAAATCCCGCGGTGGGCAGCGGCTTCCACAGGGCAAACAAGCCCAGACAAAGCGGGATGCAGATGTGTCCGTCGCCAACCTGCGAAGTGTAGACCACGTCGGCCCGCCGCCGCCACGCCCAGTAGAAAGCCAGCACGGCGTTGGGCAGCACCATGAGCCAGCCGGACAGCCAGCCGAGATTGGCCGCACTCACGAAGCCGTCTTTCTGCGTGCCGATCCACGCCAGCAGCCAATCGATACTCTCATAAATGGCCCAGGCGCAGATGATCACGATCATCAGATCCACGTAAAACATCGGGCCGTAGCTGATGCGCTGACGGACATTATGCTTGAGGACGTCGAACACCTGGAAGCACTGCCAGAAGAGGAAGAGACCGATGAGCATGAGCCCGTCGGCCCGGCTGAGCAGGCCGTCCTGACCGAGGACCCACACCGCGCCCGCGAAAAACAAGCCGGCGGTAAGCGTCAGCAGCAGCGATAGCCGGTTGAGCTGGCTGGCCATGCCGGGGTCCGCGCCGTTTCTTTTTCTTCGGCCTGCCCCGGCTTTGACCGGAAGCACGGTCAGGCCCCAGCAGAGCGCGGGCAGGCCGAGCAGCAGGGTGAGATTGGTGACGTTGTTGACGAGGCAGTTGGTCAGCACCTCGCGAGGCGCACCGTCGTGGGTGATCATCAGTCCCACGAAGACCAGGTTGCCGAGGCCCGAGCAGTACGGCATCACGAGTGTGCCCAGTGCCGTGCCCTCGAGTCCGTGATCAAGCATGGCCTCCAGCCGCCACATCATCAGCAGCGAAACGCCGGTGAAGATCAGCAGGTAGGCCGGCACCTCGTTCAGATCGAGGCTCTTGAGCAATTCAGGGAGCACGCTTTTGGTTGGCGTGAAATGGTGCGGGTGTAAATCACGCTTCGCGGCTTGCAGCGCTGCCACTCGTAGCGCGGTGCTTCGGCTCGCGCTGGCCACGTCTCCCCGGCTGTTCACTTCTCCGTACCAGTGCCGGCTAAAGACCGGCACTACTTTCCGGCCGCCAGCACCAGTGCCAGGGTTCGTACACGAAGCCCTGCGAATTGCCGCGTGGAAACGAAAGCCGGAAGCCGTGCTGGCCAGCCCTCGCCTGCAACCAAGCGAAGGCCGGTGTGGCGGCGAACGCCTCTTCCAGCTCGGGCTCCTCTGGTGTGCCGAGATCAAGGGCCCGGCCAGTGTGGTGTTCACTGTAGCACGGGGCGGCGATGGTGGTGAGGATTTCGGCCATCGTCCGTCCGGAGGCGAGTTTCTCCCGGATGATCTCCGCCTGTCGTGCGACACTGCGAAAACCCGACTGGGGCAGGAGTGCAATGCCGTCGTCGCGCGCCGCCGCGTGCAATTCCCGCCAGGCCGCCGCCGCCGGTGCGGTCAGGCGCACGCTGCGTCTGTCAGGACTATCCGCGATGGTAACCAGCGCGGCCTCATTCGCCTCGGGCTGCGGGGTCAGACCGCGGCGAGCCGCGTAATCACCGGGGATGCCGAGCTCGCGATGGAGCCCGGCCAGACGCAGGAGGTAGTTGGGATCGACTGGGTGCACCGCGGACCGCTTCAGGCCGGGGAGAAATCCTTCACGTGCAAAAGGCGAGCCTCGGCGAGCTCGGCGGCGGAGTAGGGCGCCGCGTCGGAAGCCGCAGCGCAGTCGAGGATTTCCTCCAGCTTCTTCGAGCCGGAGAGAACGAGGGAGATGGAAGGGTTGTCGAGCACCCAGCGCATGGCGGCGGCGGCGAGTGACTTGACATCGCGGCGCACGAGCAGGGCCTTGTAACGGTCGGCGGTCTCGACGCGCTCGATGATCTCCTCGCGAGGATAGCGCGAATTGAGCGAACCGGCGGGGAAGACAATGTCCTTGGTGAACACGCCGGCGAGGAAGCCATTGGCGAGTGACTCGCGTGCGACGATCCCCACTCCCTGTTTGCCGAGGTCGGCAATGATGGGTTCCCATTCGCGGTACGTCAGGCTGTAGGCAATCTGGGCAACATCGATGCGGCCCTGCGCCGCCCAGCCGCGGGTCATCTCGGCGGTGTCCTTGATGAAGCCGCAGGAGAGCCCCGTGAAACGCACCTTGCCGCTGCGTTTGAGACCATCGAGTGCGGTCCACACGTCGTCCTTGATCTTGTCCGGATGCGTGGGGGAGTGAAAGAAGAGCACGTCCAGCCGGTCGGTGCCGAGGCGGCGCAGGCTTTCCTCGACCGACCAGACGACCGTCTGGCCGTCGAAGAGCTCATTGGTGTGCACGCGCGAGTGGTAGCGCCCGAACTTGGTGGCGATCAGGACACGGTCGCGGTCGGACCCGAGTCCCTGGCCGAGCACTTTTTCCGCGATGCCGTCCTCCTCCTTCGTGCCGTAAAGCGGGGCGGAGTCGAAAAAATTGATCCCAGCGTCGAGGGCGCCGCGGATGGCGCGATGGGCCGAGCCGGTATCGACGGAACCGTAAATGGACGGCGAGCCAAAGGCCCAGGTGCCGAGGGAGACTTCGCTGACTTTCAGGCCGGTGCGGCCGAGGGTGCGGTATTTCATGGTCGCTGAATTGAAGTGAGGAGAGGGGGAGAGTTAATCGCGGAAGCGCGGAAGGACGGAAGCGCGGAATGGATTATCTGGGTAGCGCCCGGCCTCCGGACGGGCGGTTTGGCGTGCGCAGGTCTTTTCGCCCGTCCGGAGGCCGGGCGCTACCCACAGTCGATCGGTCGTAAAAATATACATTGATTCCGTATTTCGTCCTTCCGCATTTACGTGATCGGTCTTCAGGGTTTGGTCTGCGCCAACGTCTCGGCGATGAGCTTTTGCGCCGATTCCACAAATGCTGTGGTATACGTCTTCCCCTTTTCCGCAGAGGCTTCGCGCGGGTCCGGTCCCCATACGGCATCCTGCTCCAGGGTCGGCACGCGATCGGCGGGCAGACGGGCGAGATCCACGCAGTCGGGGTCGGTGTGCATGAGGAAGGCGATCTCACCGAGGGCGGCGTGATTTACCTTCACGACTTCGGGCGGCACGAGATCGGTTTCCGACGTGGCGATGGCACGGGTGCCCGTCTGGCGGGCGTTGAACTGCTTCGCCTCATCCTTGATGATGTCGTAGTGTGGCTGGCCAACGTGTCCGCAGAGGATGAAAACGACGCGGAATTTTTCGTCGGCGAGCTGATCGAGGTGTTCGCGCACCAATATCCGCAGCGTGCCTTCGCTGAAATCGAGGGAGTGACGCGCCCAGGGCAGGTTTTTCAAGCCCTTGATGGTGTTGGCGGCGACATAAACCGGTGGGAGGACCAGTCCGCCGGCTGCACGGGCGAGTTCGATGCAGAGGCCGTGCGCCTTGAGTCCGTCCAGACCGACGGCGGCGTGCCGGCCGTGATATTCGAGCGCGCCCCAAGGGAGATAGGCCACGGGATGCCGCGCGAAGATGGCCTCGATCTCGGTGGGCATCAGCCGCTCGTAGCGGCCCCAGGTGGGTGTGGACGGATGGGGGGTCATGCGTGACGGCACACCATGCCGCGACGCAGGTTGCCGCCAAGGCTTTATTGCAGTGCGCCTCGGTGCGTGAAAACAGCCATTGCCAACCCACAGGCAGGTCCATTCTCATGCCGATGGCCGGGCTCTTCCGGGTCCGCCATCCACATCCACCCATAACCCCCTGTATCCAATGGCAACATTCGTTCCTCTCATCAGTTCTGGCACCGCCGGCCCGCTCGGCGTCCTGCATCTGCCCCGTCTGTGGCTCAAGGCCTCGCTGGCCGCCCGCGGCAAACTTGATTCCCGCTATCCCGGCTGCGGCAAGGGCTACGATCAGATGACGATTGACGCCCTCGGCCTGAAGACCGATGCCGTGCTCGCCTTCATCAAGGACAAGCGCCCGACCTATCCCCAGTTCGAAGCCTGGATCAAGGCCCAGCCCGGCGTGAAGCTGGACAAGGCCTCCATCGAGAAGCACAACGCGGCCGTCCGCGGCTACATCCACGATGACGCGACCCGCAAGGGCGTTCTCGCCAACAACGGCCTGCCGGACGACGCGACCGCCGTGAAGGACGCCGTGCGCCTCAATGACCTCGACAGTTGGCAGGAATTCCACGCCGACGTGCTGAAGTAAGTCTCCGAACAACGATTCCAAAAACAAACGCCGCCTCACGAAAGTGGGCGGCGTTTTTATTTGTGGAGCGGCTTTAGGCCGCGATCGAACGGGATGGGACAAACCTCGCGGCCTAAAGCCGCTACTTCAATTTATCACCCGCCGTGCTCGGCGAGCCAGCGCTCAGCCTCGATGGCGGCCTGGCAGCCCATGCCAGCGGCGGTGATGGCCTGGCGATACACATGATCCGAGCAGTCGCCGGCGACATAGACACCGGGGACATTGGTCTGCACCTGCGAGCCGGGCAGCGGCTTGAAATAGCCGCCTTCGTCCACCTGCAGCGGCGGGGCGAAAGGTCCGGTGTTCGGGACATGGCCGATGGCGACGAAGACGCCTTTCACCGGCAGCACGGTCTCGGCGCCGGTCTTCACGTTCTTCACCTTCATGCCGCTGACGGCACCGGCACCTACGCCGAGAACCTCGACCGGCACGGTATCCCACACCATCTGAATCTTTTCGTGCGAAGTGGCGCGGTCGGCCATGATCTTGGAGGCGCGGAGCGTGTCGCGGCGGTGGACCAGGTAGACCTTGCTCGCGAAACGCGTGAGGAAGAGGGCCTCTTCCGCGGCGCTGTCGCCGCCGCCCAGCACGGCCACTTCCATCTTGCGGTAGAACGCGCCGTCGCAAGTGGCGCAGGTGGTCACGCCCTTGCCGCCGTAGAGTTCCTTTTCACCCGGGATGCCCGTCATGCGCGGGGAGGCGCCGGTGGCGACGATGACCGTCTTGGCGAGAATCGTGCGGTCGCCGAGGATGAGCTTGCGCGGCATCGAGTTGAAATCGACCGCGGTCACCATGGCCTGTTCAAACCGGGTGCCGAAGCGCGTGGCCTGCTCGCGCATGTTCTGCGTGAGTTGGAAACCGTCCACGCCGTGCGGAAAGCCGGGGAAATTCTCGACCTCGCTCGTGGTGGTGAGCTGGCCGCCGGGCATGGGTCCCTCGATGACCAGGGGATTCAGGTTGGCGCGCGCCGTGTAGATGGCGGCGGTGAGACCCGCGCACCCGGTGCCGATGATGACGACGTTTTCGACGTTGGTGGACATGGATTTGAAGTGAAAACAGAGAGCACACTCAGGATTGAGTGCAACCTTGGAGATGAAAATAGGCCGTTCCGGCCGCGCCGATTCCACCCTGACGGATTCCAGGCAGACGGGGGATTACGGCAGCGTCTGTTCAGAGGTTGCGCAGGAAACCCGGACCCTTGGTCCGCATTTCCTGTTCGGTTTGCCGACGGGTGGCGGCCATGTTGTCCACGAGGTTGGGGTAGCGCCGCCCGGCGGTGCAGGCGCGGGCCCGGGCCCACGCGATGCTTTCGGCGGTGAGCTTGGTCTTTGAGCTGGAGCCAGGTGCGGGTTTCCGATGCCAAGGTGCGGCAGACATGATGGTTGGTCCGTAATCAAGCAGGATGTCCGAAGTAAGCAAATGTGTCGGCCTGACTACCAATCCCGCCCTACCTGTCCAACCCCCAACCGTAGGCAGTGAGCTCACTCGCGCTCATACCGCACCCGCCAGCGGACTGACCTGCGGGCGATGGCGGAGCCCGGAGACCCCGCCCTGCATCAGTCATGCGCCGCGTCGGAACTCAATCCGATGGCGGGTTGAGCCGTTTGGATTGTCGGATAGACTGATAACCAACGACTATGCGCTGCAACTTTCTGCTCTTCAACGAGGTCACCGCCGGCGCCGTGACCGCAGTGTGTGCCCTGCTGCTGGCGGGATTATCCGCGACCACGCGGGCGGAGTCCGTCTACCCGGCGACCCATGCCTTTGCCTCCCTTGCCGGGTTGCCCAGTGTGGGCAGTGCCGATGGCACCGGCAGCGCGGCGCGCTTCTATTATCCCCTCGGACTGGCCGTGGATGCCGCCGGCAACATCTATGTGGCCGACGAGAAAAACCACGTGATCCGCCGGATCGCACCGGGCGGGGTGGTCACGACTCTCGCCGGCGGTTCCGGTTATCCGGGCTACACCGACGGGCCGGCCGCGGCCGCCCGTTTCCGGCTGCCCAAGGGTGTGGCGGTGGATACGGTGGGCAACCTGTACGTGGCTGATGCCGGCAACCACGCCATCCGCAAGATTACGCCCGCCGGAGTGGTCTCCACGCTTGCGGGCAATGGCGTCTCCGGCAGCACCGATGGCATCGGCGCGGCAGCCCGCTTCCATATTCCCTCCGGCCTGGCGGTGGATGCTGCCGGCGTGGTTTATGTCGCCGACAGCAACAACAACATCATCCGCAAGATCGCGTCGGACGGCACCGTGAGCACGCTGGCGGGCACGGCCGGAGTCTATGGCTCGGCCGATGGTACTGGGGCGGCGGCGGGATTCTTTTATCCGCTCGCGGTGGCGGTGGACGCCGCGGGTACGGTTTATGTGACGGAAATCGGCAACAACACGGTGCGCAAAATTACCCCTGCCGGCGTGGTCACAACCTTGGCCGGCAAGGCCGGAACCTTTGGCTCCGACGACGGTTTGGGCAGCGCGGCGCGATTCAGATCGCCCGAGGGGATTGCGGTGGATGCGGCAGGCAATGTCTATGTGGCGGATCGCGCGATCCGCAAAATCACCCCGGCTGGCGCTGTGACCACCATCGCTGGCGCCTCGGGGGTTGTGGGCTCGGCGGATGGCACGGCCGGTGCGGCGCGATTCCGCAGTCCCTCCGGCATTGCGGTGGATGCCACGGGCAATCTTTTTATCAGCGATCGCGACAACAACAACGTGCGCAAGATCACGCCGGCGGCGGACGTCACGACCTATGCGGGCGTGGGCCTGGAGGCCAGCGCCGGCAGTGTGGATGGCAGCGCCAGCGCCGCCCGTTTCCGTGAGCCGGCCGGACTCGCGGTGACCGCGTCCGGTGACGTCTACGTGGCCGATGCCGGCAACCAGACGATCCGCAAGGTCGCACCCACCGGTGCCACGGTAACCTATGCCGGTGCCAACGGCCAAAGCGGCAGCACGGACGGAGCCGCGACCGCCGCCCGTTTCATCACGCCATTCGGCCTGGCGGCCGATGTGCAGGGCAACCTCTACGTCGCTGTCGCGGGCAACAATACGATCCGCAAGATCACCCCGGCAGGCACGGTTTCAACCCTAGCGGGTTCCAGTTCGGTGGCCGGCAGCGCGGACGGCACGGGGACCGAGGCCCGCTTTTACGCGCCCGAAGGCGTGGCCGTTGATCCGGCCGGCAACGTGTACGTGAGCGACACCGGCAATCACAAGATCCGCAAAATAACGCCAGCGGGAGTGGTCAGCACGCTGGCGGGAGCGGGTGTGTCCGGGTATGCCGATGGTACGGGCGAGACCGCGCGCTTCCGCGAACCGTCGGGCATTGCCGCTGATGCGACAGGCAATGTCTACGTCGCAGACTGGGGCAATCACGCCATCCGCAAGATCACGCCGGCGGGTGTGGTCACGACTTTCGCCGGCAGTGGTGGCGTGTTGGGCAATGCGGATGGTACCGGCAGTGCGGCGCGTTTCCAGTTGCCGAGCGGTGTGGCGGTGGATGCAGCGGGCAATGTCTATGTGGCTGACACGCTCAATCATACGATCCGCAAGATCACTCCGGCCGGCGTGGTCACAACGCTGGGCGGCCTGGCGGAGGCCAAGGGCAGTGCGGCCGGCAAGGGGAGTGATGCCCGGTTTTCGCATCCCCTGGGCATTGCCGTGGATGCGGCGGGCGCGATCTATGTGACGAACAATTTCACCGATTCGAATTCGGTCTACCGGGGCCAGTTGGTTGGATTCCCCCTGATCACCACCCAGCCGCAAAGCGTGACCGTGACAGCGGGTGCCGCGGCGCAGTTTTCCGTGGTTGTCGCGGCTGATCCGGCGCCGACTTACCAATGGTATTTCAACGGCAATGCCCTCAGTGGCGCGACCGCCGGCACCTACAGCCTGACCGCCGCCCAGGCGGCGAATGCGGGAGACTATACCGTTGTCGTCACCAACTCCGTGGGCAGCGTGACCAGTGCCAAAGCGACCTTGACCGTTAACGCGGTGGTGACGCCCCCGCCGCCCGCGCCGTCGTCTGGTGGTGGCGGCGGCGGCGGTGGAGCGCCGAGTGGGTGGTTCCTGGCGGCTTTGGGCGCCGCCTGGTTGGTGCGGCGCCGGCGGCAGGACTGCCCAACGTAGCGCGGAGCTTCAGTCCGCGCTTAGTGAGCCGCGTCGGCAGGGGGCACTTCCGATCCAGTGCTGGCTGAAGCACAGCACTACGATTCAAGTACTGGCGCGTAGGTTGGGCTGGTCGGAGACCTTCCCTGCTTTTTACCAACCGAAGCTGCGCTTGATCCGCAGGACTTCGTAGAGATCGGTAGGGAGTTCCTTCAGGAAGCGCGAGGGTTCGAGCAGCATGCCGCCGGGGCCGGCGCGGGAGGCGACCTTGGGGTAGCTGATGTAGAGTTCGTTCTTCGCGCGGGTCACGGCCACGTAGAAGAGGCGGCGCTCCTCCTCGACATCGCCGGCCTCGATGGACCGGCGCGTGGGCAACTGGCCGTCGGCGGCGCCGATGAGGAAGACGACATCGTACTCGAGGCCCTTGGCCTGGTGCACGGTGGTGAGCTTGATGGCCTCGGCGTCGGGGTCGACCTGCCGGTCGCTGGTCTCGCCGTTGAGCAGGACGATCTGCGCGAGCAGATCCTGCATCTCCTCGAAGCGGCTGGCGAAGCCGACGAAGGCCTTCAATTCATCGAGTCGCTCCGGGTAGTCCGCGAAGGCGCCCTTGAGGTAATCGCCGTACCAGCCGTCAATGGCGACTTCAACCGTGGCGTCGGGCTTGGAGCTGCGCATGGCCTCGGCCACTTGCGTGAGTGACACGCAGAAATTCTCCCACTCGGGGCGCGCGTCCTTGGCGACCTTGCTCTTCACGTCGTCGCTCGGCAGGACGTCGAGGAAATCCTTCTGCAGCAGGCGGGCGTGGTCGGTGGCGGCGTCGTAGATCTTCTGTGCGCCCTTCTCGCCGATCTTGGGGAGGAGAATCGCGATGCGCTGCCAGGCCTGGCTGTCGCTCGGGTTGTAGACGAAGCGGAGCAGGGCGACGAGGTCGCGCACGTGCTGGCGCTCGAAGAACTTCACGCCGCTGGTGATATGGTAGGGCATGCCGGCGCGGGAGAGCGCGAGCTGGATTTCGAGGGCGAGGAAGTGCGAGCGGTAGAGAATGGCGATCTCGTTGGCGGAGACGCCCTCGTCCTCGGTGAGCGCGCGGATGCGCTTGAGGATGAACTCGGCCTGCTCGCGATCGTCCATGGTCTGCACGACGAAGGGTTTCTGCGCATGGCCGCGGGCGGCGCGGAGTTCCTTGTCGAAGTGGCGGCCCTTGGGCTGGGCGAGGAGGACGCCGTTGGCGAAGTTGAGGATTTCGGGCGTCGAGCGGTAGTTGGTCTCGATGCGGTGGATGACCGTGCCGGGATGCCGTTCAGGGAACGACATGATGTTCTCGAAGTTCGCGCCGCGCCACGAATAGATGCACTGGGCGTCGTCGCCCACGGCCATCACGCAGTGGTGGCCGGCAAGCTTGTCCACGATCTGTGCCTGGATGGTGTTCGTGTCCTGGTACTCGTCCACCAGCACGTGGCGGAAGCGGTGGGCGAAATACGCGGCGACCTCGGGGGCCTCGCAAAGCAGCTTGAGCCAGAGCTCGAGCAGGTCGTCGTAGTCCACGACGTTCTGCGTGCGTTTCCGCTTTTCGTAGGCGGCGGCGAAGGCCGGGAAGCGGTGGGAGATCTCGGCGTACTGCGGGAAGTTCTTTGAAACCGTCTCGTCGATCGGCAACTGCGTGTTGCGCGCGAGGGAGAGGACGCTGAAGAGCGGACCGGGGCGGGGGTTGGTCTTGTCCTTGAAGAACAGGCGGTCCTCGGACTCGACGGCCTGCTTGAGCAGCGACTCCGATTCGTCGGCGTCGAGGATGGTGAAGTTGCGCGGCAGGCCGATGGTCTCGCCGTAGATGCGCAGCGCGCGGTGACCGAGGGAGTGGAAGGTGCCGCCCCAGAAGCGCTGCGGTTCGATGCCGGTGAGGTCCTGCACGCGGTGGAGCATTTCCTTCGCGGCCTTGTTGGTGAAGGTCAGCAGCAGGATTTCGCCGGGTCGCACGCCCTGGGCCAGCAGGTAGGCGACGCGGTACGTGAGGGTGCGGGTCTTGCCTGAGCCGGCGCCGGCGAGCACGAGGAGCGGACCGGCGGGGGCGGTGACGGCTGCGAACTGTTCGTCATTCAGGAGCGCGCGGAAATCGATCGGCGGAATGCCCGTGGCGGGCCGGGATGAGTCGAGTTCGAAATCCATTAATGGCCGCAAAAAGGCGCAAAAGGCGCCGAAAGTGCAAAGGAAAACACGAGGTTAGGGCCGATGTAGGTCAGCGCGCTGACCGACGTGACCGGGACGCGGTGGCCACCCCGCCTCAATACGCGTTCGGCAGATAGGGGCGCAGCTCCTCTTGCTGGAGGTTTTTGTAGGCGCGATAGATGGTCTTCAGGTTCGCCTTGTCACGGCGGGTCTTGCCGATCTCGGCCAGCAGCCGGGATATGAACTCGGGGCCGTGCTGGGCGGTGAGGTTGAAAAACACCTCGGCGGCAAAAACGGTGTTGGCCTGGTTGGCTCGCATGCCCCGGATCTCGGGAGCCTGGTCTTCGGCCAGCGCCCATTTCTCGAGGTTGGCCACCGGCTTCATGTCGGAATACAGGGGCAGCTGCGCATCAATATCGTAATAGCGCAGGGCGGCTTCTGGGCCGACCTTGTCCTCGATGACCTTGTAGGCCACGTAACAGGCCACGCCGGCGCAGAACCAGCGCCGGTCCTTGCTGACGATGTAGTTTTCCACCAATGCGGCGTCCACGGCTTCCTGCAGCAGGGCGTGGATGCTGATGCGAAGCGACTGGGCCCTGGCCTGGAGTATCAGGGCCTGCCGGGCCTCGGTGATCTTCTTCTCAACCAGCGCGGTGCCCGTTTCAGTGTCGCGGCTGGTGATCACGATGGGCAGGGGCCACGTGTCGAAATCGACGAGGTTCTTCGGCGGCTTGACTTCAAAACCTTGTCCATCCGCGCGCTTGGCAATGCCCGTGATCGTCCGGCCGGCATCGAGCCGGGCCATGAGATCCTGTTCGCGCCACAGCTGGAAATTCTTCAGCGAGGCCCGGGCCTGATCGGCGACGGGGTCCGTTCGCCCGCCGAGCAGGTTGGCCCGGGCCAGGATCGCCATCATTTGCGGCGTGGCCCTGGGCAGATTCAGGTACCGGGAAATGGCGGCCAGGTACTCATTCAAATGCTGCGTGATTTCAGCAGGCGACAACTCGATGGCCGGGGGCGGGAGCACGGCATTGTCGCGCGCAAAGACCTGATCGATCTGGGCGCCTAATTCCAGCGCAAGGTTCTCTTCGCCATCGGTATATTCAATGATCCTGCCTCCTGCATTGAGGAAGCTCCGCGACGCGAAATCCGCGGCGGATGTGACCGTTGCTGCCAGCAAAAGAGACAAAAGGAAGCCGATATGAAACCAGCGGTGTGGCCGTTGCATGGGGGGATAAGTGACTGCGTCCCGGCTGTGAGTCCAGTCTATGGTATAAGAAAATCCCGCCGAACAGTCCGCGCAATAACCAGGCGGGTGCTGGTTCATCCGATACAGATTATTGGTTATGACCGGCTTGGCCATGCAGGAGTCAGCAGCCGTGGGCATAAACCTAATACCAAACAGACGGTGCATAAGGGTGCGTATCCAGTTTGAATTGCCGGGATTGATGTAGGAGCGGCTGTTCGCCGCGATGTTGCGTGGTCAATCGCGGCGTAAAGCCGCTCCTTCAGGAAGACTCTTGGGTACGGGCTTCAATCCCCGGGGTCAGCGACCCCGGCTACAACAAAACCAAATTGTCGCGGTGGACGACTTCGAGTCGCTTGCGGCCGGGGAAGAGGTCGGCGACGGCGTCGCCTTTTTTGCCCGCGATCGCGGGGATGTCGGCGCTGGCGAAAGCGGCCTGGCCGCGGGCGATGAACTGGCCGTCCGGCCCGGCGATATTGACGACGTCGCCCGCGGCGAATTCGCCGGTGGCGTGGGTGACGCCGACGGCGAGGAGGCTGCGGCCCTGCTCGCGGAGCACGGGCACGGCGCAGGCGTTGACGAAAATCGTGGCGGCCGGGCGCTGGAAGTAAGCGAGCCAGCGCTTGCGGGCATGGAGCGGCAGGCCGCTGGGCACGAAGAAGGTGCCGGTGCCGGTGCCGGCGAGCAGCCGCGGCAGGATGTTGGGTTCGGCGCCGCTGGCGATGAACACGCCGCAGCCGGCGCGCGTGGCAAGCTTGGCGGCGCTGATCTTCGAGATCATGCCGCCCGTGGCGGTCTCGCTCGTGGTGCCGCCGGCCATGGCCTCGATCTCGGACGTGATCTTTTCGACGACCGGCACGATCTGCCTCGTGCCCTTCAGGTCGATCAGGCCGGTCGCGGTGGACAGGATGAAGAGGTACTGCGCGCGGGCGAAGCTCGCGACCATCGCGGCGAGGGTGTCGTTGTCGCCGAATTTCAGCAGGGCCTGGATTTCCGCGGCGCTGACGGTGTCGTTTTCATTGATGACCGGGATGGTACCGTAGGCAATGAGCTCCTCGAGGGTCTTGGCCACGCTGAGGTAGCGGTCGCGGCTGCGCAGGTCCTCGTGCGTCAGCAGCACCTGGGCGACGGTGAGACCGTGCGGCGCGAAGCCGGCCTGCCAGGTTTGCATCAACAGGCTCTGGCCGACGGCGGCGCAGGCCTGTTTTTTCGACACTTCCGCTGGACGCTTTTTCAGGCCCAGCCGGCCCATGCCGAGGCCGACGGCACCGGATGAGACGACGATGATCTCGGTGCCCAGCGCGCGCAGGGCGGCCATCTGGGCGCAGACGCTGGCAATGCGTCCAGTGTTGAGCTCGCCGATGCCGGATGTGAGCACACCGGTGCCAAGTTTGACGACCACGCGCCGGGGCGGGGTCTTTTTCAACGTGGAGAGCATGTGGGATCGTGGGTAGCGCCCGGCCTCCGGACGGGCGTTGCGCTGGCGCAGGCCGGACGGCCCGTCCGGAGGCCGGGCCCTACCCAAAGGCAATGCCACCTTACCGCAGCCTACCGCGGTCAGAGCAGCCGGCCCGG
>CAZFHG010000038.1:0-21673 GCA_964518665.1 uncultured Opitutaceae bacterium
GCTTCGATTAGTCTCAAAAGGAACCGCGATTGCCCTTACCGACCTAGCCTTGGGCGGTTCAATCAAACGCCTAATTCTCGGGTCCTCTAAAAGTTGAATCGCGAACTCCAGTGACTCTTTATCGCCCGCATCGAGTGTCTTCTTAGAAATACGCTCAACCATGTCGCGCAGCTTGCGGTATTTCTCCGCAGCACTTTCGATGTAGTCGGAATGCTTCGCCTCTAGTAGAAGTCGGGATAACGCCATCGCATTACCACGTAAGATCAACATCTGGGTTCGTGTGGGCCTCATCATTCCAGTCGGGAACCAACCGCTAGCGACAAACAGGATCTGTGTCACCTTAAAGCAACTTTGCTTAGGTTGATGGGAACCCGGAAGCGTAAGGTGGCCGAATGCCCCTCAGCCTTCCCGCTTTCTCCTTTGACGTTTCCGCCTACGATCGCTGCAACAACGTTTAGCCTGGCCTCGCTGCCAGATTGCTCGTCGGCTCGAATCATAACCTCGAATTCGACGCTCTGATATTGCGTGACTCCCATCTTTACGAATTCCGGCGTCGACGTAAAACTCGTGATTACAGTTCCCGGCGCCTGCTTTTCCACTTCACCGATGGCGGCGACGATATCCTGCAACGATTTCGATATAAATTCACGTAGTATCATATTAGTGCTTGGACTTTTTCAGGTATTCGCCGAAAGCGGGACTTCCGGCGGAAAAGACGCGCCCGCAGGCTACTCTAGTTCCAAATAGTCCCATGCTGCGGAAATGAAAGCGTGGGCACTTTCACGGGTCCAGGGCTGCTTCGTGCGTAGAAAGAGCCATTCTTGGCGGTTAACTTCGACCCATTTCTGGCACTCCTCGTCGATGCGGGTATTGTTGAAAATATAGGCGAGCACTTCTCGAACATCCTCTTGCAGGGTGCCATGCCCGAACCTGTCGTTCGGGACGTTATAGACCATGTGCTCGATTAAGCAGGAGGCGATTCCGTCTGCGGCGGCAATGTGCTCGTCCATCATCCGATTACGCAGGTGCTTGAGGATGCGAGCCATCTTCCTAAAGCGTCTGCCGGTTTCTGTATGCTTATCGAAACCATTTGAATGATTCTGCTCAGGCCAGTTGATGATCCGCTTGCCCTTGTCCGTGTCGAACCCAATGCCAGATACATAGTAGTAGGAGCCGTTTTCGCGGTATTGGTAGCACCTGTGTTCGAGCGCTGCCACAACGTCCGCGTCAATCCGGTAAGTGTTCTCGTGAATGTTGAAGGCCTTGTCACCGCGGGTCACGAAATCCCTACCAAAGTAGTCCTCTAGGGCCCTCTGAACGAGGTTGCGATAGTCGGCAAAGGTTATCGACCCGTCCGTGTTGCCGAAGTCTTCCTTCGACTTACCGGGAGGGTATTTAGGGAAGAAGGTTGTGTTCAGCCTGACACAGATGTCCACGTCGCTGTCGGCCCTGACGTTGGTCTTGTGGCGATAAGAGCCTTGAGGAAAAACTGTGATTTCCATCGCGGACAGCTTTTCGTGGGCCGCGATTGCCTTGCGGATGGCCGTCTCGGCTCTTTCGCATTTCTCTTTTTCCGTGTCGCCAGGGCCCTTTGCCCAACTCGCAAATGAATCTTCCCAGTTTGGCATCGATGTAGTTGGGTTAGGAAGTGAGTAGTTTAATAAGGCCGTCCTCGTTTTCCTCGTATGACCGGAGGCCCTTGTGAACCAGGCGCTCAAGCTTTTCCAAGTCGTATTCGAGCAGGTCGGTGGCCATCTCGGGCTCGGGGAATCCCTTGTTGATTCGGAGCGTGGGACCGTCCTTGATGAGGATGAAGCGCAGCTGGTCCATCGATCCAGTATTCGTATCGAGGATTTTTTGGAGAAACGTCGAACTGAATACATGGCGTATCAGTGCGATGTTTAACCCATTCCAGAGCACGCTCATACCGCCAATACTCCTCCAAGTCTTTTTAATAATATGCGGTGGAGGATATGCCCCGACGCCAAGCGAAACTACTCGAATATCGGTGGGCGCGTATTTGAGCGGCTTGGTCGCGTCGGCAAGCGCGTAGAGCGTGGGATTGTTCGCGCAGAAGCCACCGTCGCCGAGTTCCAATCGGCCTTTACTCGTGTCCAGCGTGACGGTTTCAAAATACGGATATGCGGAGCATGACGCCTGGACAGCTTGCGCCACAGTGCAGCCGAAGAATGGGACAAAGGATCCCTGTGAACTGTGAGCCTGCTCCTTAAAAATCTTAAAGATGAATGGGCGCTCCTCCTTCCAGTTCGTTGCAACTATACCGATGCCAGTTTTGAAATCCTTTATCTGGGTCGCTCCAAACACGTCTTTTGTAAGCTTCGCCAGAGCGGCAGTCCTTTCCCCGGTGCTGTCGGGCCGGAGGATTTTTGGCACATGCTCCTTGTAGAGCTTGATGATGTCTTCCACCCTGTCGCCGCGCGCCACCAAGGTTGCGATGATCGCGCCAGTGCTTGTCCCATACACGAGGTCGAAGCATTCGTTGAGCGGCTTGCCCATGTTCTTCTCCAACTCGGAAAGGATGCCAAGGGTATAGAAGCCTTTGGCCCCGCCGCCATCGAGGCTGAGTATTTTGAACGGTCGGTTTGATGGGGCTGTGATCGATTCAGTCATAGGTAACGTTTTTGATGCAGGCCATATTTTACTGCTGCGCATCGCATCTTCAGTCTGAAATTCCCCCCTATTTCATGGATGCCGACACCCCTCAAAATGGGTGTTTTATTGCCTTGTAATTCTTCCCTTTCAGGCCTGCGAACTCCCTATTGCAGACGCTCTACCATGCCGTAGAGCGACCTTGGATTCCCTAATCGCTACGGACTGGAAAGGCCTTCTCGGCCGCGGATGGAACTGAACGCAACAATTACGAGGTTACTCGGCGATAGTTTGGCGATTCTGCCTTTGCCAACCATTGAATCTATGAACGGCGAGATGACTCAGAGCTGCTTCTTTGACGCAGTAATTGCATCTATGATGCTTTTCGAGGGCCTCGCCAGAGAGCCCTAAGCCATGACTGGCACTCACCTTGGCCAGATCATCCTTTAGCGACAAACTGCTCACGGTGCTGCGCTTTGCGACCTTAACTCGGGTAACTACATGGTGGGCCCACAGGGATTCGAACCCTGAACCAAAGGATTATGAGTCCTCTGCTCTGACCGTTGAGCTATAGGCCCGTTTGCGAAGGGATTATTCGTCCAGTCAGAGCGATTGAGTCAACGGCGGAGAGCCACTGTCTTCGCTGACAACTCAAGATGCGAGCGCGTTTCCAAGTCTTCGCACCAAATGAAAAGCCCTTTGATGGGGCGAGTGAGCAAGATACGGTACGCAGCTTGGACTGCCCGGAGTAAGTTAGCATGTGCTGGGCCGACCGTGTTGTTTTCCCTAATAGCAGCGCTAATCCGTCGCTTGATGCCGCGCTCAAACACGTGCTGGGGATCAACGGTCCACTTTCCATCGCGCCAAATGAGGTCGCTGAACCAAAGCAGTCCAACATAATCGAAATCGAATCCGCGCACAGCATAGGGACACCCCACTTCACAAAGCGGATCGATAGACATCATAGAACCGATCGGCGCTTGGACGAAATGTGTATAGTCGCTGCCGTTTGGAACGAAGTTCCAAATCTTGCTCCAGGTTGAGGTCTTTTCCCGATCATGGATCAGCTCTTGAAAATCCATCAGATCGGGCGGAAGGCTGTGTGGGAGCGCCACACCTTCCGTCTTCCACTCTCGGGCATAGCTTGCAAGCAATCGGGCTGTATCGCCTTTTCTCAGCTGCGTGCGCAGAGCGGATTCCACCTCGGCTGGCGTATCAAAAATAGCAATTTGGAACGGTGCGAAACGTGCCGCGACCTTGTGCTTACCTGCTTGGAAGATGTCCTGCGTCTCGGCCGCTGCTAGCTCCACATCGCGCAAAGCGGGTTCCTCATATATAATCGGAACTACATTTGCTTTTGCTTCATTGAAGACTAGCTCTGGAGCTTCTGGCCGAGAAAATTCCAGAAACGAATCGACCCAATCGGCATACTCTATTGAACCTGCACATCGGAACTGGCTGCCCTCAAGATTGATCTCTTCGAGGACCTCAACGTTAAGCTCCTTAGCCCATTGCTTGATGTCGGCAACAGTAGTGTTCTCCCGATCACGAAATCCTTGCCGGGCGTCTAATAGAAAAATCGTCACCGTTGACGCACGCATAATGTGGTAGGCCTGCGGGCCAAATGCCGTCGTAAATCCAAACTGACCCACGCCTTCGATATGCTCCGGATTAATCAACGCATGGGCCTCGTCGACGATCGATACTAGAAATTCATTATCCTTCGATCCACTGCGAAACGTTGGCGCCAGTGATCGCAACATGTCCATGTTGTCTCGCCAATACGGCTCTTTCTTAAAAGCGGTTGGGTGGCGCTTCCGCAATGAACCAAACTGGCCTGTGGAAAGAGGAGTGTAGCCGGTGGCAGAGACTACAGCACCTGACGCGCCCCGATTTCCAGAGGCCTTGCGGAAAAGAAATTTCCAGTTCGAAGCCTGGCTGGCCGAGGTGGTTGTAACGACAATATTGCCTTCAGGCAGATCCTTGTCCACCGCCAAGGAAGCCCAGATTTTTGCAGCCACTACGGATTTTCCCGAGCCGGGCGGGCCTTCTACAAGAATCACTGTTTTTTTCGGTCTATTGTCCAGCACCGCCTGCGCAACCCGCGTCCTCACCAAGGCAAAGGCTAGGCGCTGATTGTCCAAGAGCACGAACGGGCTCTGGTCCGGGTGAAGGATTTGCGAACCGATCTGCTGTACAAATCCGCGCGATTGCTTGTAGACGCCATTTTCGAATGATTCGGCAAATTCCCGATCTGGTTCTGTCAGGCGCGAACGGAAATAGTCCGGCAAACGGTTCGAAACGTCTCTTTTTTCGAGAGAAAAACAGGGATAATCTACCGTTAGCTTATCGTTCGGCGGAAGATTGTAAGAATGGTAAAATGGATCTTTGGTGAAGATCACACAGCCATCCACCGACGCGCCGAAATCCTGAACAGCAGAGTGGAAATTACGGCACCATTCCGTGTATCCTCGCACTTGATCTGAAGGGTGGCCCTCGTTGCGACCGTGTCGGTGCATCAACCCTTCAGCCATACCCGGTTGGTCACCCTGCGTAACCCAATCCTTGAGCTCCACGATTATCGCTGCGGGCTTCTGCTTGTGTCGCCCCAAAAGAACCATGTCCGCCCAACCCGTGCCACCCGGCAGGTTGTACTCAAGTGCAAGGCTGCCACTATCACCTAAAAATAAATCAATATCCGCAAAGGCCTTGTCGGAAAAGGCGCGGCTAATCTTCGGGAGTGACACTCTCCACGATTGCTCCTCTTCGAATGTGTTCCGATGTGTCAACTGCTGCAGATCGACGACCAACTGGTCCATATCGATAGCAATTCTCCGCCGGAACTCTGCAATTTTAAGGAGCATAATTAGCGCGCGTCATCCATTAATATTAAACCGAAAGCAGTGAGCATTTCGCGCGCGCTATTTGACGCTTCTCATTTCGGTAGGTCATGCGCGTTTGGCCAAAATAGCTAAAAGAACGAAAGGTCGCAAGCGCTCATATAAGTCCAGTTGCGGCAGGATCATTTGCCCAACCAGCTCGGACGATTCAACGGCCGACTCCAGCGCTCCAAGCGCGATGGCCGGCTAGTGTAAGTACAACAGACGGTGGCGTTGATAACCGGCCTAACGTAGAGCCGAGCTTCAGCCGGCACTGGTTCGGCATCGTCAATATGCCGGCGTGCGATCCAGACGTGGGCTACCGTGCCCGCCGTAGCCTTGGCGAAGGAGGGAAGCTCCGCGCTACGAGGTTTTGGTGACGCAGCTTGTCTGCGCTTTATGTGGGGTTCGACGGCTGCGGTGGCGGAAACGGGCGTACACAAGGTACGCCCCTACATTCCGGGCGATCGGGAGGGAGACATCGCGGCGTAAAGCCGCTCCTACAGTGCCTGCTGATGGTAGCTCTCGCCATTCCGCGGTTGGGATGATCGCCTTTCTGACCTTATCCCATGAATCAATGCCGTAAATTGTACGTGCGGGGCGTTGCCCGCAGGTCCTGACCCCAGCGATGACGACCAAAATCAAGGGGCTTCGGTGGTACATCGTCATTCTGCTTTGCCTGGCCTCGGAGCTGAACTACCTGGACCGGCAGACGCTGTCGGTGCTGGCGCAGACGATTCAGGATGAACTGGGCATAACGACGATGCAGTACGCCAACATCACGTCGGCGTTTCTCATCAGCTACACGGTGATGTACTCGGTGTGCGGGCGGCTGGTGGATGTGCTGGGGACGCGGTACTCGTTCATGATCTTTGTCACGGGTTGGTCGGTGGCCAACATGCTGCACACGTTCGCCCGGACGGCGGCGCAGTTTTCGGTGTGCCGGTTTTTGCTGGGAGCGATGGAGCCGATGAGCTTCCCGGCGGGGATTCGCGCGGTGACGGAATGGTTTCCGCTGCGGGAACGGGCGCTGGCGGTGGGCATTTTCAACGCGGGCACGGCGATCGGCGCCGCGGTGGCGGCCCCGATGGTGGCCTGGGTGACAATCATGTGGGGCTGGCGGTCGGCCTTCATCGTGGGCGGAGGCCTCGGCCTGGTGTGGGTCGCGATCTGGGCCATTTTCTTCCGTCTGCCACGGGCACACGCCTGGCTGCAGGCGTCGGAACTGGCCTTGATTGAGGAGGGTCGCGATCCGACCAAGGAGCAGCCGGCGGCGGTGCCGATTCGGCGGCTGCTGGCCACGCGGGCGGTGTGGGGCTGCATCATGGCGCGGGTGCTGACGGATCCGATTTCCTATTTCTTCATCTTCTGGACACCGAAGTTTCTCCAACAGGAACGGGGCTTCGATCTGGCGGCGGTTGGCAAGTACGGCTGGATCCCATTCCTGGCGCTGGCGTTGGGCAACCTGGCGGGCGGCGGCGTGCCGGGTTTGTTGATGGGGCTGGGCTGGTCGCTGAACCGCGCCCGGAAGTCCACGATGCTGGTCGCCTCCTGCGTGATGCCGGTTTGCCTGCTCGCGATCGTCAAGGTGCCGAGCGCGGCGGTGGCGGTCGGGATGATCAGCGTGGCGATGTTTGCGCACGCGGCCTGGGCGAACATGACGCTGCCGACGGAAGTGTTCCCGCGGCACGTGGTCGGATCGGTGACCGGGTTTGCGGGCACGTGCGGCGGATTGGCGGGCATCCTGTCGCAACAGGTGATCGGGTGGACGGTGCAGCACGTCTCGTTCATCCCGATCTTCGTGGGCGGCGCCTTCATGCACCTGACGGCGTTCGCGCTTGTGTGCTGGTTGGTAGGGGAACTGGGCAAAATTCGGACGGAATTTTAACCACAAAGAACACAAAGGACCGTCCGGTAGGGGGCTCGACCGCGCGCCTATAGGCGCATCGCAGGCTCCCTCCGCGTCAGGACATTTGTGTTCTTTGTGGTTAAGAACGAATTCATGGCGCCAGGGATCGGTCAAGGATTGGCTACGAAGAATTACCTGAAGGGAACGCTGATCTGCGCTCATATTCGCTAATCATTGCTTGTTCAGGATCAGCGCCGATGAGCGCAGATTAGCGTTCCTTGCTTCATCACGGGTCGGTCCGTGAGATCGCGATCCATCACGTCTTCAAAATCGGCGGCAACGGTAGGAGCCGCTTTATGCCGCGATATGGCGCTCCCGGTCGCGGCGTAAAGCCGCTCCTACAGTCAAGTCAGGCGGCACCGCCGGAGCGCACCAAGGATCAAACCCGGCTGACTAAACTCAGCCGCGGTAGTCGGCCATCTCCTGGAGCGTGGGCATCTGGTAGCTGATCTTGCCCTCGATGATCTCGCGGAGGGCGATGTCCTCGGCGGAAAGCTTTTCGAGCGACTCCACGAGCGCGCGGTGGCCGCGGCGCAACTGCTTCACCCGACGTGAGACCAGATTGATCAGGATGTTCGGGTCGTCGATCTTGAGCAGGGCGGCTTTAAGGTAATCGTCTCTCATAAAATGGATGTGGGCCGGAGGCCGGGATGGCGGTTGTTCACACGGGTTCTTGCTGAACCCGGTATCATAAGTCGGTCCCGCACCCGACGCGACGTTCAACCGCGGAATCCGGGCCGTGGGCGGTGCGTTTGTTCCGCAACCAGTGACTTAGGTGGTTTATTATTTTGCGGTCACTGCGAGCGCGGCGCGAAGGGCGGAAGCGCGCGGCGGAACATCCAACATCCAACGCTCAACAGCGTTAAAATTTAAATGTTGGGCGTTGGGCGTTCGATGTTGGATGTTGGATGTTGGATGTTCGGCATGAAATGCCGCGCTCATTCCATGCCGAAGGCCTTGCGCAGCTCCGCCAGCGCCGCATCGGGCATCGGCACGAGGGGGCCGAGCGGGCGGCTCATGGTGAGCGCCTCGGCGGTGGCCTCGAGGACCTCGAGGCGGTCGAAAGCCTCGAGGAGGGTCTTGCCGATCACTAAAGCGCCTTCGTTCTCAATGAGGAGGACGGGGCACTTCTTCAACGACACGCGGGCAGCGAGCTCGGCCGCATCCTCGACGATGCAGGCGAAAGGCACGCGGGGGGCGTCGCCGAGCACGAGGTAGCTCTCGGGAATCGTGCGGGTGATGAAATCTACATCCGTCATGCAATACGCGCTGGCGTGCGCCGGCTGGGCACTGATCACGGCGCCGACATCGGGGTGCGAGGCGTAGATGAGGGCGTGGAGGCGCGCGGCGCGGCTGGGCTGGCGGCCGGCCTCGCAGGCCTTGAGGGTGGCGCGGACAAGGCCGGAAGGGGTGAGTTCGAGACGGTCGCGGCGGCGGGGGGTGACGAGGAATTCGTGGGCATCGAGGCGAGCGGAGATGGCGCCGGCGGTGCTGATCATGAGGCGCTGCTGGTAGCAGCGGTGCACGAATTCGCAGAGCTGGGTGCGCAATTCCTTCTCGCGGTTGCCGGGCGCGGTGGGAGGGAGCACGCCGTATTCGGGCACGGGCTGATGCTCCAACACAGCGGCGGGGAGCGGACGGACGCGGCCCATGCCGGCGGCCTTGACGAGGGTCTGCGCGACGAATTCAAGGGTCTCAAATCGCTGGAAGGCGTCGCGGAGATCGGTGCCGCCGATGACAACGCCGTGATTCTCGAGCATCACACAATCGGCGCCGCCGGCAAAGGCCTCAGCAATCCGGTCGCCGAGTTCCTGGCTGCCGGGACAGGCATAGGGCGCATAGGCGATGCGTCCGCAGACGGCGAAGGCGTGGGCCTGCACGCGGGTGTCGGGGAGCTTGCGGCAGATGCTGAAGGCGACAAGCGCACCGGGATGCGCATGCACGATGGCGCGCAGGTCGGGGCGGCGGCGGTAGATGGCCTGGTGAAAGGGAAATTCCGAGGACGGCGGGTGCAGGCCCTCGCGCGTGCCGTCGGCGCGAACGCGGACGACGTCGCGGGGGGTGAGGCCGCCTTTGTCGACGCGGGAGGGGGTGATCCAGATGCTGCCGTCGGGATCGAGGATGGAGAGGTTCCCGCCTGAGGTGGTGGTCATGCGGTAGCGGTAGATGCGCGCCATCGTCGCCACCAGTTCGTCGCGCGGATGCAGCCAGGAGGAGTCCATGGGGAGAACCTTCCACGTTGCGGATGTTTCGTCAAAATGAACGCAGGCGGACGGTCATTATTTTAACCCTCCTTCGCCAAGGCTTCGGAGGGCACGGCCCGGATTGGGAGATGTCGCTTTGCCCGGTACACGGATGGTACGGATCCATGCCGAAGCCAAAGCTATGACCACATAAGGCTCAAAAAGCACATAAGGCCCAAGCCTTGAACAGGAGGAAGCAGAGGACACGGAGGTTGGAAATTCAGATCACTGATCCCTCTGACTCTTTCTGTAATCCGGTACATTTTTGAGCCTTTTGTGCCTCTTGTGGCCATTGTCTTGGTATCCGTGCGATCCGTGTGATCCGTGGTTAAATGTCCGGGGCTTGCTTGAGTCTTGGAGACTGATACCGGGTTGGGGATGAACCCTCGTCCGGAACACACACGTGCGATCGGCCAGCTGTTGCTGGCGGCGTTGTTCTGGAGTCTGGGCGGACTGCTGATCAAGTCGGCGGACTGGCCGCCGCTGGCGGTGGCGGGGGGACGCGGGATCGTGGCGGCGGTGTTTCTGTTCCTGACGAACCGGCAGCTGCGCTTCACCTTCTCGCCGGTGCAACTCACCGCGGCCTTCGCCTACGCGGGGTGCACGGTGCTCTTTGTCTTGGCCACCAAGCTCACGACGGCCGCCAACGCGATTTTGCTCCAGTACACGGCGCCGGTGTGGGTGGCGCTGCTGGGCGTATGGTTCCTCGGCGAACGCACGACGCGCGCCGACTGGCTGACGATCGTGGCGGTGCTCGGGGGCATGGGGCTGTTCTTCGCGGACGGCCTCGAATTCACGAGCGTGCTGGGCAACGTGACCGGCGTGCTGAGCGGTGTGTGCTTTGCGGCGATGACGGTCGCGCTGCGCCGGCAGAAGGACGGCTCGCCGGTGGAGTCGATCATTCTGGGCAACGTGATCGCCTTCATCATCGGACTGCCGTTCATGTTCGGGCAGCCCCTGCCCTCGCCCACGGGCATCGCGGCCATCGTCGCGCTCGGGGTGGTGCAACTGGGCTGCTCGTACTGGCTCTACGCGCGAGCGATCCGGCAGGTGACGGCGCTGGAGGCGGTGATCATCCCGGTGATCGAGCCGATCTTGAACCCGGTGTGGGTCTTCATGGTCAACGGCGAGCGGCCGTCACGCTGGGCCCTGCTGGGCGGCGTGATTGTGCTGTCGGCAGTGACGCTCCGCGCGTGGTCGTCGATCCGGCGGCTGCGAGGGGCCTAACCCAATCTTTCTCTTTCCTCTTTATCTTTCTCTTTCGTCAGGAATTTGAAGGGGAAGAGACCCAACGCCCGCTTGATCGCACTCTTACTCTTTCTCGTTCTCGAATCTGAGGATTTCCAATTCCGAGAAAGATTAAGATAAAGAAGAAAGAGAAAGAGTCAGGGGTCAGCGGGCGGCGGTCGTGACCGGTTGCAGCGCTCGCGCGGGCTTCCACTGCAGGAGTCCGTTGGCGGCGAGGATGAGGGCACCGCCCACAACGAGGGTCATGGTCAACGGCTGGTTGGCGTAGGTGATGCCGGCCCAGCCGGAGATCACCGCCGGGAGGAAAACTTCCGACAAGGTGGCGATGACCGGACCGAAGCTGTACAGCACGCCGGCCTCGGTCGCGGTGACGAAACGCTGCCAGTGATTCATCACCACGAACGGACCGACGGACCCCAGCAGGGCCGAGGCGACCATCAGGGTGAGCCACACGGGCGAGGCATACGGTGCGACGAGATTGGCCGGCTCCCGGCAGGTGACGAGACTCAGGGCGGCGAACAGGACGCCCTCGATGAGAAACATGGCGGCGGAGGTGCGTTCGGCGCGGTTGTGGGCGAAGGCGGGCCAGTTCAGCGAAACCAGCAGGAACGAGAAAAATACGGCGGCCAGCAGAACCTCGGCTTCGCCCCGGCCGATCGTGAAGGTCTGCCAGTCGACCCGCGCGAGGACCGCCACGCCGGCCAGCACCAGCACGCAGGCGGCCGGCGCGCGCCAGTCGGGGCGCTTCCGGTGGAGCAGCGCCCACCACAGTGGAATCAGGACCACATAGAACTGCGTGAGAAACGAGGTGGTCGCGGCGCTGGTGCGCTGCAGGCCGTCGAGCTGGAGCACGCAGCCGGCGAAGGAAGTGACCGCCATGAAGGCCGTCTGCCGCCACTCGGCGGGAGTGAGCTGCAGGATCCGGCCGCCGAACATGACCATCAGCAGAAGGCCGCCGAGGAGGAAGCGCGGCGCCAGGTCATGGGCCGCGAGAAACCAGGAGGATTCCCCGATGGCATAGGGCTGGTGCGCGAGCACGGAGGCCTTGTAGAGGACGAAACCCACATTGGAGGTAATCGTGACCGCCACGAGCGCGGCCAGGGCCGCCCGGTGCCGGGCGGGTGCAGATTGGGAGTTCATGGACGAATGGCCGCGCCGGGTGTCACAGGTTCGCCCGCGCCTCCGCCTGCTCGAGCTGCGGCGAGGGGCGCAACTGGATGAGGATATTGGCAAACGTGATGAAGCCGCCGCCGACCAGCAGGTTCCAGGTCGCCTGCTCGTTGGCATAATTGATGGCCGCCCACACGGAGAACACCGCCGGGAGATACAGGGCCATCAGCGAGCCGAAGATCGGTTCCACGGAGTAGATGAGACCGGCCTCGGTGGCCGTGATCTTTGGCTGCCACGCGTTCATGAGGGAGAAGGCGCCGAGGGTGCAAAAGATGGTGAGGATCAGGGTGAACCCGAGCCAGGGCGGGGAAGTCCACGGCGTGACGAGCGCCGCGGCGTCGGGTGCGGTGGCCAGCATCACGCTGCCGAAGATCAGGGCGATGGTCGCGCACACCACGAGGGTGATCATGCCGGGACGGTTGGCGGCGTACTCGTGCTTCTCCAGCCAGAGGATCTGGCCCATGAAGAAGAGCGACGAGGCGAGCGTCTCCCACTCGCCGCGGCCGAACCCGAGGTTCTGCCAGCTGAAGCGGCCGAGGATGGCGACGCCCACGAGCACGAGGGCGCTGCTGAACCAGACCCGGACGCCGGGATTGCGGCGGCTGCGGACGGCCACGTAGATCGGGATCAAAATGGCGTAGAACTGGGTGAGAAAGGCAGAGGTGGAAGCCGGGGTGAAGCGCAGACCGTCGGTTTGCAGCAGCATGCCGGTGGCCGAGAAGAGTCCGATGACGCCACCCTGCGTGAGCTCACCGCGCGTGAGGGTAAGCACGCGCCGGCCCTGCCAGAGCAGCAGAACCAAGGCGGCGAGGAGGAAACGTGGCGCCACACTCAGGCTGACCGTGTACCAGGCCCCGACGCCGGGCAGAAGTTGCTCGTGCAGGAGGGCCATCGCCTTCACCGCCGGAAAGCTCACGCCCCAAAACAAATTGGCGAGCAGGAGCATCAGGATGGCCTGACGGTGCTGGGCTCGGTTGGCGGTAGGCATGGCGCGGAAACCGCGAACTTCGAACAACCAACGTCCAACATTCAACATCGAACGTCGAATGCTGAACGCCGTAGATCGAAAGTCGGACGATCTACGCCGCAGGCTGAAAGCCTTTGGACATTTCGGGTAGCTACGAGCGTGAGCGAGTGGATGGGGTCTCGGAATTGGTTAACCACAAAGAACACAAAGGGCTGGTCCGGTTGGAAAGCTCGCCCGCGCCCTTATAAGGGCCTCGAACGTCACATCCGCGTCACGATCTTTGTGTTCTTTGTGGTTAATAAATCCGATCCCGATCGCTCGATAACGGAGCGGTCACTCCTGCCGTCGAGAAGTGCAGCTACGAGCGTAAGCGAGTGGCTCACACTTTGCGTGCGCCAAACCACCACTCGCTCACGCTCGTAGCTACATCTACCGCCAGCCTCCTTGGGGCGCGGGTCCAGGCAGGGCAGGTCAGAGACCTGCCCTACTTCCAAACCAACCATTTCTGTCAGGATGCTGGATGTTTGCGGCGCCGCGTCACAGGCGCGCATGCGGTAGATTTGGCCGCTCCTACAGTCAGCCACCGCTACTCAGCGTTGGATGTTGGGAGTTCGATGTTGGATGTTGGATGTTCGCCGCGCCGCGCGGCGCCGCTTCACGGGCGCGCGCCCGCGGCCAGGAGCCGGCGAAACGCGTCGGCGAGCTCGTTCGGCTTGAGGGGCTTGGTCAGGTAATCGTTGGCGCCGCCGGCCAGCACGCGCACGCGCTGGTCCTCCCGCGCATCAGCGGTGAGGGCGATGATCCAGACCCCGCGCATCCGCTCCCCCGCCCCGCCGCGGCGGATTTCCGCGATGGCGGTGGGCCCATCCATCTCGGGCATGTGCAGGTCCATGAGCACGACGTCAAAATCCCGGCGCGCGAGCGCCTCGAGCGCCAGCCGGCCGTTGCTGGCGAGGTCCCACTGGCAGCCGAGCTTGGTCAGCACGAGCTGCATGAGGCGCTGGTTGACGGCATTGTCCTCGACCAGAAGCACGGTCAGCTTGAAATGAGTGGGCGCGGGCAGGATCACCGCCGGAGCCGCGGCCGCCAACGGGGTGGCCATGAGTGCGAGCAGGGTCTGATGATGCACCGGCTTGTTCACCAACTGGCGGAAGTGCACATGCAAGGAGGGACGCAGCGACGGCGCCAGCGAGAGCGGCACGAGGCCGATGAGCTTGTCCCGCGGGTAGCCGTCACGGGGTTGCGGCAGCGTCGCCAGTTTTGTCGCGGAGGTCAGATCGAGGTCCACGAGCGCCACATCCCAATCCGCGGCGGCCAATCCCACCAGCGGTGCCTGCGTAACCGCGGCCCCCGCCGCCTCCGCGAGGCGGCGCAGTTCGCGGCCCAGGCCGTCGGCACCGATCTCCATCACGACCCGGAGGCGGTCAAGGCGCACCAGGGCGGCGGGCGCCTCGGCGCGCATCTCCGGCGCGCGCACGGTGAAAGTGAAGGCGGAGCCGTGGCCCAGCTCGCTTTGCAAGCCGATCTTCCCGCCCATCAACTGCACGAGGTTGCGCGAGATCGCGAGTCCGAGACCGGAGCCGCCATGCTTGCGCGTCGAGGCGTTCTCACCCTGCGTGAAGGGCGTGAAAAGCCGCTGCTGCTGGTCGGTGGCGATGCCCGGACCCGTGTCGCGCACGGTAAACTGCAACTCCCACTCCGGGGCGGCGCCTTCGGTGGACGGCAGCCGCCGGGCGGTGAGGGTGGTTTCCACCACACCCGCATCGGTGAACTTCACGGCGTTGTTGACGAGATTGATGATCACCTGCTGCAGGCGGCCGGAGTCGGTCCACACCGCCGCCGGCACCTCGGCGTCGACCCAGTGGAGGAGTTCCAGATGCTTGTCGGCCGCGCGGGTGGCGAGAAGGTCGAGGGCATCCTCGAGACAGGCGCGGGGATCGCAGCGCTCGGGCTCGAGCTTGAACTTGCCCGACTCGATGCGGGCGAAGTCCAGGATGTCGCTCGTGAGCTGGATGAGCGCCTCGGCGCTCTGGTGAATGGTCTGCATGTATTCCAACTGCTCCACGGTCAGCGGCGTATCCATCAGCAGCTTGGTGAACCCCACGATGCCGTTGAGCGGGGTGCGCACCTCGTGGCTCATCATCGCCAGAAACTGGCCCTTCGCGCGGTCACCCGCCTCCGCCTGCTCCAGCGCCTCGCGCAACGCGGCCTCGTTGCGCTTGACCGCGGTCATGTCCTCGAACACCGCCACGAAGCAGGCGAGCTCACCCGCGTGGGTATTGACCGGCGTCACGCTGCAGCGCACCGGATAACGGCTCCCGTCGTGCCGGCGGTTGCTCCACTCGGCATTCCAGGACTGGCCGGCCCGGACCATCGCCTTCATCTCGGCAAACTGCTCGACCGGGAGGTCCGGCAGCAGGAAGTCGCGCCAGGGGCGGCCGATCAGGTCGCGGCGCGCATGGCCGATCTGCCGGCAGAGTCCGGTGTTTGCATATTCGATGTGCCAGCCGAGATCCAGGATCATGACGGCGGACGGGCTCTGTTCCATCGCCTCAAAGAGATTGCGGATGACAGCGTTCTGTTCGAGCTGCCGGCTGACGGTCAGGTAGGCGACGAGGGGCAGGCCCAGCAGGACGAGCACATAGAGCGCAGCCTGCAACCCCGCCGTCCAGAGCCGGTCCTGCCATTGGCGCGCAGCCACATCGATGCCCAGCACCTCGCGGGCCCCGTCGGGTCGCGCCGTCAGCGCCGCATAGGCGGTCACCCACGTGCCGAATTCATCGCTGAGCGGTCCCTCGATCGCCGGGCGGCCGGTGCGCAGGATCTCCTGCAATCCGGGTGACTGGGCCGCCTCGGCGTACTCGTCTCCGGGCTGTGAAATCTCGGGGGACTCGGGCAGTTCGGAGTCCGCCAGGAAAATGACGCGTGTCGTCCCGGGAATCTGCCGGAAAATATAAACGAAGCGCACGGTCGAATCGATGGCGCGGAAGCGCATCAGCCGACGCTTCACGGCCTCGTAGTCGGGGGAATTGAGATCCCCGCGGGTGCCCGAGAGCCGGCTTACTTCCTCGGCATCGAAGGCGGCGGCAAACCCGGCGACATCGCGCATGAGCTCGTCGAACATCTCCTCCCGCGCGGTTTCCCGACCCCAGCGCCCGGCCGCCAGGGCGATCAAGGCAATCCCAAGCGCCGTGATAAGGGCCCGGCGTTTATTCTGTCTTAGGCGCATACAGGGATGGCGAGTATGATGCAGCCAACCCCCTGACCGCCCGCCGCGCAATCCAGAACCCTCTGCGGTGCGGGAGGCGTTGGCGTGAACCCGCCAGCGCCAACAACGCGCCGCCATACCAGCCCGGGGCGTTGCCCTCTTGGATATGCGCAGGTTGAAGGACCGGAATAATCCTGGACAAAGTGCCCGTGCATTGGGTGGGGCCCGATCGCGGGACGGGCCGCGATTGGCCGACGCACATCGAACCGCCCGCCCGGCGGTCGGGCGCTACCCAAAGCAGCGTCCCAACAGCCAAGTCATACTGATGTTGAAGAAGCGCCCTAGCTGTCCGTCTCGTTTTCCTGCGCGGCCTTCCGGCGTTTCTGCACGGCCTGGCGCAGGAGGTACTCGATCTGGCCGTTGACGCTGCGGAGTTCGTCGGCGGCCCACGCCTCCAGCTCGGCCCACAATTCGGGGTCGATGCGCATCAGGAAGGCTTTGCGTTCTTCGGCCGGCATAGGATCAGCGGTGCAATCCTGCGCGAAGGCGGACGGCTTCGGCAAATTTTTCCGGCTGTTCCGGTGTCACCACCAGACTGTGGTCCGGCCAGGTCAAAACCACGGTGTGGCCGGGATGGGTCGCGATGACTTCAAACTTCCCCAGGGCCTCGCTGCGGAAATTGCCGGTGATGGCGCCGGCGCCGTCATTGCCCCAGGATTTGCGCGCCCCGGTCAGGGCGTCAGGGACAAATTCGGCCCCTTTCAGGCCGGCGAGGGCAAAGCGATTGATCCGCCCCAGCCGCACCACCTGCAACTCGCCCGACGCCAGCCGATAGCCGCGCACCCAGGCGTGCAGCACGACCGGGATGACGACGGCGAGGCCAATGGTCGGAGCGAGGACCATGGGCCAGAACTGGCGCGGCGGGGCATGCATCTCCCGCGCGAGGAAAACGTTGAACACGACGAATCCGGCGATCACCGCGAAGCTGAACCCGGTGAGTACGTGCACCCTGGTCCCGGCCGGAGCGGCGAAGAACACGGGCTCCTCATCCTGTGACGTCCGGGGCATGGCGGGAATCAGCGCGACTTGATCATCGCCTGAAACAGACAGGGAGTCTTGAAGGGCTTGGTCTCGGCGCTGCAGACGCCGCCCTGCGGTTCCCAGCCGGCGGCGATCTGCTCGTTGACCGCATTGGCCAGCTTCTCGGCCGCAGCCTCGAATTGTGAACCCAGCAGGCCGTTGGGGGCCTTGATGACGATTACCTTGTATTGCATGGTCTTGGCGCCGGGGGGCGATTATCGAGAGTTTCCTGAAACGGTGACAACGCCGTGGGCAGGGCCCGGCCTCCGGACGGGCCGGTTTGGCCAGCGCACGCCGAACCGCCAGTCCGGAGGCCGGGCGCTACCCACGACAAGCTGCTTTCATGAGCAATGCTCATTAATTGTAGAGGGTGCCGGTGTTGATGACCGGGTGGGCCTCGGATTCGCCGCAGAGCACGACGAGTAGGTTGGAAACCATCGCGGCCTTCCGCTCGTTATCGAGGGAGACGACGTTCTTGGCGGAGAGTTCGTTGAGCGCCATCTCCACCATGCTCACGGCGCCGTGGACAATTTTCTTGCGGGCGGCGATCACCGCCTCGGCCTGCTGGCGGCGCAACATGGCCTGGGCGATCTCGGGCGCATACGCGAGGTGCGTGAGCCGCGCCTCCTCCACCTGCACGCCGGCGCGGTCGAGGCGTTCCTGCAGCTCCTTGGTCAGGGCCGCCGAAACCTCATCGCTGCCGCCGCGGAGGGTCAGCTCGTTCGTCTCCCCGTCGCCGTCATCGTAGGCGTAGGCGGTGGTGACATGGCGGAGTGCGGACTCGCTCTGGATGCGGACGTAGGTCTCGTAGTTGTCGACATCGAACACGGCCTGCGCGGTGTCGCGCACGCGCCACACGACCACGGCGGCGATCTCGATGGGATTGCCGCGCTTGTCGTTCACCTTGAGCTTGTCGCCGTTGAGGTTGCGGGCGCGCAGGGAGATCTTGAGCTTCTTGTTGAAGGGATTGGTGAAGAAGAATCCGCTGTCGCGCACCGTGCCGCGGTAGCTGCCGAAGAGAATCAGCACGGCGCCCTCGTTGGGCTGGAGGGTGAAGAAGCCGCCGAACAAGCAGACGACGGCGGGCACCAGCACCAGAATGGAGGCGACCTTGAGCAGCGGAACGCGCACGCCCACGAGCATCAGGACCGAGACAACGATCACGATGAGGAGGATCGGCAGGATCAGCCAGCCGCTCAGTGAGGACGCAGGGCGCTCACAGCTGGCGGCATGGGTGACGGAGGATTGGGTATTCATGTTGAGAGGTAGACGAGATATCTATGTGATATCACTTCGCTATCTTGTCAAGAACCAAGCTGGCTTTGGGCGGGAGCGAGCTTGGGTGTGTTTTCACACCTTCTTTCTCTTTCCTTTTCCTTTGTCATTCTAAGCGTAGCGAAGAATGACAAACAGGGAAGGATCGGCGGCTTTGCCGTAGGCGCGCAGCTTGACTGCGCCTGGCGTGGCGATCGGCGATCTCGGATACGGAAAAGGGCGTACACAAGGTACGCCCCTACATTCAAGGCCACGGCTTGTTGCAGCCGGAGTCGCTGACCCCGGGGATTGGATTGCCCGACCGGGCTCAGCGTTCCCGGCTACAGTCGCACCCCGCGATCCGGGCACAAAAAAACCGCCGGGCCAAAGCCCGGCGGTTTGAGAAAAATACGAGGGAGACGATTACTTGACGTGACCCGAGACGAGCTTGGTCATCTCAAACATGCTCACGGACTTCTTGCCGTTGAACACGGGCTTCAGCTTGTCGTCGGCATTGATCTGGGTGCGGACCTTCTTGTCCTGGAGGCCGTTCTTCTTGATGTAGGCCCAGAGCTTCTTGGTGAGCTCCGTACGGGGGAGCGGGGTCGCACCAACCACCGCGGCGAGCGTGGCGTCGGGAGTGACCGGTTTCATGAATGCAGCGTTCGGTTTACGAGCGGATTTTTTAGCCATATTGATTTTTTGTTTGGGTGCCTTCGAGTGAAAGCAAGGCCTTTATAGAGGGAGTTTGCCCTGTTTGCCTAGGAGAATCTTCCGGTTTTCAGAGGTAAAACACCTTTCAGGCCCGGTCATCCACCTGCACAAACTGCCGGTAAAGCGCCGCATAATGGCCGCCCTGGGCCACCAATTCGGGGTGTGTGCCGCGCTCGATGACGTGGCCCTGGTCGAGCACAAGCACGCAATCGGCGTGGCGGATCGTGCTCAGCCGGTGCGCCACGATGAAGCTGGTGCGGCCGCGCAGCAGCTCGAGGAGCGCCTGCTGCAGCCGCGCTTCCGTGAGGGCGTCGATCGAACTGGTGGCCTCGTCGAGGATCACGAGCCGCGGATCCGCCAGCAGCGCCCGCGTGAAGCAGATGAGCTGGCGCTGGCCCACGGAGAGTCCGGCCCCGCGCTCGCCCACCTCGGTCAGCAATCCCTGCGGCAGCGCCTCGAGCAGGTCGAGGCAGTCGAGCCGCCGCGCGGCCTCGCGGATCTCCTCGTCGGTCGCGTCGGGCCGGCTCTGCCGGATGTTGTCGAACACCGTGCCGGTGAAGAGGAAGTTCTGCTGCTGCACCATGCCCATCTGGCGGTGCAGCGAATGGCTGGTGATGGTCCGCACCTCGTGGCTGTCGAGGTACAGCGCCCCCGCCGTCGGCAGGTAGAACTTGGCCACGAGGTTGATGATGGAGCTCTTGCCGCTGCCGGTATGGCCGACGAGGGCGATGGTCTGGCCGGCCTCGGCCGTGAAATTGACCCCGTGCAGCACGGGGCGGGCGGGATCGTAGCCGAACGTGACGTCGCGGAATTCCACGCGCATGCCCGGGGCGTTCGGCACCGTTTGCGGGGAGGCGCGGCCCGTCAATGCCACTCCCGGGGAGCGCGGATCGGGCAGATCGGTCGCCGCGGGATCGTCCTCCCAGTCGGGTTGCACATCGATGAGGCGGAAGACGCGCTCCGCGCCGGCCATGGCGATGAGCGCCTGATTGTACTGGTTGCCCAGCGACGCGATGGGCGAGAAGAACAGGTTGGCGAGGAAGAAGAACTGGATGAGATCAGCCATCGTCATCGCCTCATGGAAGGTCCGCCAGCCGCCGACCATGAGAAGGATCGCGACGAAGAACTGGCTGTTGAGTTCCAGCAGCGGCACGAGGATCGCGGAGGTGCGGGCCAGCGCGATGTTGAAGCGGGAGTGGTCGTAGAGGAGGCTGCGGAACAGCCCGGCATTGGTCTGCTGCCGCACGAAGCCCTGCGTGACGCGGATGCCGCTGACCGATTCCGCGAGCGTCGCGGTGACGCGGCTGAAGCTCTCGGTCGCGGCGCGCGACTCGCGGCTCAGGCGCACGCGGAAGTGGCGGTTCACGCCCCACAGGACCGGCGCCATCGCGACGACCACGAGGAACAGCACCCAGTCGCACCAGGCCATCACGGCGGCGGCAAAAATCATCTGGCCGCCCTGGATGACGCTGACGAACAGCACGTCCTGGATGCCGACGCGGAGCGATTCCACGTCGCTCGTCACCCGGCCGATGATGCGGCCGAGCTTCACGCGGTGGAAAAAGCTCATCGGCTGCCGCTGCACCTTGGCGAAGATTTCCGCGCGCAGCCCGCTCACCACGGTCTCGCCGATCTCCAGCGCGAACCGCTGCCGGAAATGGAACATGCCGTCCGTGAGCACCGCCAGGGCCGCGTAGCCGACCAGGCCCCAGATCAGCAGCGCCGGGTCGTGCCGGGCGATGGGTCCGCTGATGAGCAGGCCGACCATCCAGGTCAGGGCGGGGAGCTGCGCCGAGCGCATGGCCGAGAGGCCGACCAGCCAGGCCAGCTTGCGCTTGACCGGCTTGGTGTAGGTGAACAGGCGCCGGATCAGGCCCCACTCCAGCGGCTTGAACTGTTCCTCCTCCTCGTCGTCGCCGGGTCGGTTGACGATGGTAAGGCTGTGGCGGCTGGCGGATTTGGCCGGGCTCATGGCGCGGTCTCCTTCCCGGACGGCGGCGCCTGGAGTCCGCGGCTGTCCACCAATTGCAGGTTGGCGACGCGGAGGTAGGGTCCGGGCACGCGCATCAGCTCCTCGTGGGTGCCGCGCTGCACGATGCGTCCGTCCTCCATGACGATGATGAAGTCGGCGCGGCGCAGTGTGCTTAGCCGGTGAGCCACGATGAAGGTCGTGCGGCCGGCGATGGCGCGGTCGAGCGCCTCGAAGATTTCGTGCTCGGTCTCGCTGTCGATGGCCGCCGTGGGATCGTCCAGCAGCAAAATGGCCGGCTCCAGCAGCACGGCGCGCGCGATGGCGAGACGCTGGCGCTGCCCGCCCGAGAGGCTGTTGCCGCTCTCGCCGAGCACGGTGTCGTAGCCCTGCGGCAGCGCCATGATGAAGTCGTGCGCCGC
>CAZFHG010000039.1:0-21612 GCA_964518665.1 uncultured Opitutaceae bacterium
AGTTCTTTAACCACGGATTTCACGGATGGCACGGATCAGAACTCCAATTCAATGGTCACAAGAGGCTCAAAAAGCACAGGAGGAAACGATCCATTTAACAGGAGGCCGTAGAGATCAGGTGCTCAAACCTCTGTTTCCTTCTGTAACTCAGACTGATCCTTAAGTGCCTTCTGCGCCTTTTGTGGCCATTGTCCGATTACGCGTGATGCGCGGAAACACTGGGTTTCCGACTCAGCGCGCGCGTTCCCTGAGCGAGCGCATCCATTCCGTCAGTTCCGCGGCGTACTGCGGCCAGGTGCGGAAGGTGCGGGACCGGGCGGCGGCGGCAAGGTGGGCGAGTGCGCCTGCATCGGTCAGCAGGCGGTCCATCGTGGCGGCCAGGACCGCGGCGTCATCCACCCGGTCGAGTGCGAGACAGCCGCCGTCACGCGCTGATTCGCCGAGCGCGCCGCGACCCGAGCAGATGCAGGGCTTGCCGCGGGCCAGGCTCTCCAGCACCGGCAGGCCGAAACCCTCGGCGAACGACGGATAGACTGTGAAAGTGCAGCCGGCATATGCGCTTTCCAAGGCCGTGTCGTCCACTGGGCCTAGGTATTCCAGCGGCCGTCCGGCCGCCTGCAAGGTGCGTATCCGTTCCTGGGCGGCGCGCCCGGTCTGCGGGTGCGCCAGTCCGATGACCTGCAGGCGGAACCGCCGTCCCAAAGCCCAAAGTATCTCGGCGGCCGCCAGAAGCGTGACGTGGTTCTTGCGGCCTTCGAGGCTTCCCACACAGAGCGCCACCGCCTCGCCTGCCGCGACGGCTTTGTCACGTATTACGTAACAAAGCCCGAGGGCGAGGGGGAGGGCGATGACCGGGGGTGCGTTTCTCACCCCGAGCCAGCGCCAGTAATCGAGCAGGGTGTCGCGCGAGTCGGCAGAGACGGCGGCGATGCCGTCGAAGGCGAGCAGTTCCTGCAGGTACGAGGGGAAGCGGGCGACGGTCCGGGCCGGGGAGAGCTCGGGAAACTTCAGCGCGAGGGCGTCGTGGAACAGCGCGACGCGGGGTCCACGGACCGCGGCAAAGAGGGAGGGCTGGGCGGCGGCGACCGCAGCCGTGAATATCTCGGGCACGATCAGACCCGTGGCGGCGGGCAGGGCGGGGGCGGGTTGGCGGGTCAGCCGGTGCCAGCGTCCCTGCAGGCGAGTCGACCAGGGCCAGTGGGCGCCGCGGTGCCCGGTGATCGTCTCCTCCCGCAGGCCGGAATTTTCGCCGTCGTTCAGCGTGCGCCAGTGTCCGGCGTAGGCGTCCCAGGTCACCGCGCAGGCTTTTTCACCCAGCGCGGCATGCAGCGAGCGGGTGACGCGCTGGATGCCCGTGCGCGCCTGGGTGTGGCTGGTGTGGGAGAGATCGAGCAGGAACATGGGGAACACCCGGCTCAGGGTGCGGGGGCCGGCAGCAGCCGGTAAACCTGCACCCCAGCCCAAATCCTGATCTCGGGCAAGCGCTCGTGCGGATACCGGGCCAGCAGGCGCCGGATTATGAGGTTAGTCTGCCGCCCGGGTTCGACCAGAAGATAGACCGCCCGGCCGCGCTGCATCACTTCGTGAACGAGGGGAACGGCGTCGTCGTAGGCCGTGAGAAAGGAATGCAGGTCCGAGTAGAGCAACTGGGCGCCGGCGAATTCCAGGCTGCCGACATAGCTGCCGGGGGCGGCCACGGCCGCGACCTGTCTGACGGCGTAGAAGTATTCCCAGCCCTTGTATTGCACCCACACGTCCTGTTCTTGCCGGGTGAGCCTGAGGTGGTACAGGGTGATGCAGGCCAGCGCACCGAGCAGGCATGCGCCGATGGCCGGCCGCCATGCGTTGTCGGCCACGCGGCTTTGCAGCCAGATCCGGAGGCGTTCAAATCCCCGGGCCGCGAGAAAGAACAGCGCGGCATAGGCGGGGAGCAGGAAACGCGTCCACCACCAACGGTCGCCTCCGTGCGGCCAGAAGCAATACAGCGCGAAAAATGGGACGAACCATAGGACGTGAAACCAACGGTCGCGGTGCGGTACCGTCAGGCCCAGTCCGGCCAGCAGGACCAGCGGCCAGCCGAGCTGGCGGATGGTTTCGCGTGCATAAAAGGCAGACTGGCTGACGAAAATCCCCCACTGAAACTCCTCGCCCACTCCGCCATAGCCGGTGCGCCAGGGGGCGCCATACGTGGCGTGGTTGTAGATCCCGTACAGGGCGCAGGGCACGGCAAGCCACAGACCGTAGCGCAGCCACTGGCGGTCGCGCCAGAGCGGCAGGGCGAAGGCGATCAGGAAGAGTGCGTTGGTCGGTCGCACGCAAAAGCTGAATCCCAGCAGCAGGGCCGAAAGCATGAGATTACCACGCCGATAGAGCCACCAGGCCGCGAGCAGTCCCACGGCCGAAACCATGTCGCTCATCAGGGCCGTGCTGCTGTACGCCACGATGGGGAAAAAAGCCCACAGCAGGGTGAAGACCGCAGCCGTCCATGGGCTGACGGATTCCCGGAGGATCAGGAAAATCAGCAGGCACCCGAGGAGCCCGGCCACCGGAGTCACGAAGTACTGCAGGTGGAAAATCCCGGCCAGGGCGATGAGAAGTGGAAATCCCGGCGGGTATTGGGGCAGGGCGCGGTCGCCGACGGCGGTGTAGCCGCCGGGCGCGGCGGAAGGGAATTGGCCGACCGGCAGTTCCAGCGGCAGGGAGATTTTACCCTGCCGCAGCAGTTCTGCCTGCTGATAGTAGCCGTAGAGGTCGGCGGCCCCGACATACCGCTGGCGGTAATGCGTGTAGGTCACAAACGCCGTCGCCAGGACCATGCCCAGGAAAAGGAGGACTGGAGGGCAACGGGTGAGCAGCGCGCGCATGGGCGGGTGGGGGATCAGGGCAGGTGCTGGTCGAGCGTCTCGAAAAAGCCCCAGCCCATGAATTCGAAGGCGATCTCGGTCCAGACCATGACCACGGCGTCGTAGTCGCGCAGATAGGTTTCCCAGTCCATCTTGGTGAGGTCCCGATTCATTTTCACCACTCCGGGGATGGCGTAGGCGTTTTGGAAATAGTACAGGGACTCGGACGGGCGGGCGGCGTTGGCCGGATAGAGCAGATCAATGAGCGCCCAACCAAAGCTGTCGTGGACCCAGAGGATGCGCGGCAGCTGTTCCGCCGGCACGTCGGTCTGCGCCACTAATTCCGGGTAGGGCGTGGGATGGCGGTAGGGGACGTCGATCAGGAGATTCAGCAGGGCCAGCAGATCCTCATCCGTGCCCAGCGGAGGGCGGCTGCGCAGGTCCTTGAGACGAAACTCGGTGAGGGGGTGCCGCATGGCGGGGTTGAGGCGGTCGCGCAAATCCCGGAGCACATGCTGCACGGCGTAGTAGCTCCAATGCGTGCCCGAACGCGTGAAGAGGTGGTCCGGCATGGTTTGCTTCCACTCGTGGAAGCGGGCGGGCCCGTCATAGAAATTGATGCCGTACTCGGCGAACAGCGGCCGGGCCCGCTCAAAGTTCGTGAGGATTTTGGTGCGATCCCGGCCGCCCCAATACACGTCCGGCACCTTGTCCGGATAGGTCTCGACTTTGCTCGGGGCCACGACGAGGAGGAACGGCAGGCCGCGGGCGGCGAGCTTGTCCTGGACCCGCCGGATGCGCGCGAGGGCCGTGCGCATGTCGGCTTCAGGCATGGTGCCGGGTTTCACGGCATAGGTGATGTAGTGGTGCTCGAAGAGCCAGTCGTCGCGGCCGGCGACCACGTGGGTGCCCTCGGGCCGCTTCTGGGTTTCGCCGAACAGCGAGTAGGTGACCTGGTTGTCGAGCCGCACCCACCAATTGCGCAGGCCGACGTTGGCGTTGAACCAGGTGTCGATGGCGCGGAAGGTTTCGCCGCTGCGCAGGGACGCCCAGTTCCACTGGGGGAGCGGCGGCGGGGTGGTGACGCCGCGCAGGTTTTTGCCGCCCGGCAGCACCGGGAGAAAGGTGTCGAGGCCGACGATCCCGAGGAAGCCGACGAAGCCCAGAATGAGCAGGAGTTGGGAGCGGCTTTTCATGTCACGGCGACTTCAAAAGCGGAAATAGATGAACGGGTTGTAGCTCTGGTTGCCCAGGGCCGCGCTGGCCAGGATCAGGCAGGCGGCGCCCACCACGATGCGCAGGACCGCCTGCGGACGCGTGGCCGGAATGACCTCATCCCAGCCGCGGCGGGCCCACCAGGATTCCGGCAGGAAGCTGAAGAGCGCCGCGATTGCGAGCACGGCCCAGGTCCGGGCGCTGATCACATCGGGCCAGAGGAATTCCAGGTCGTTTTGCACCCCAGCCCAGCTCGACCAGTCCGCGAGGCGGCCGAAGTAGGTGAGCGCATCGGTGAGGTTATTGGCGCGGAAGAGCACCCAACTGGCGAGCACGAGCAGGAAGGTGAAAATCGTGGCGGGCACGGCGGGGATGCGCCCGAGGCGCTTCAGGCCCACGGCGCGTTCGAGCGACAGCAGCAGGCCGTGGAAGGCGCCCCAGCAGATGAAATTCCAACTCGCGCCATGCCAGAAACCCGAGACGAGGAAGACCAGCCAGAGATTGAATCCGACCCGCCAGGGCGTGGCCCGGTTGCCACCCAGCGGAATGTAGAGGTAGTCCCGCATGAAGTTTGACAGCGAGATGTGCCAGCGGCGCCAGAATTCCGTGATGGAGCGCGAGGTGTAGGGGCGCTCGAAATTCTCCATGAATTCAAACCCCATCATGCGGCCGAGACCGATGGCCATGTCGGAGTAGCCGGAGAAATCAAAGTAGATCTGGAACGCGTAGCACAGGATGCCGATCCACGCGTAGGGCATCGGCAGGGTTCCGAGATCCTGTGCAAAGACGCGGTCGGCGACGGCGCCGAGCGGGTTTGCGATCAGCACCTTGCGGGCGAGGCCGAGCAGGAACCGCCAGGCGCCCGCCAGGAATTTCTCCCGGGTATGCTCGCGAAAGACGATCTGGGCGGCGACATCGTGGTAGCGGATGATGGGACCGGCGATGAGCTGCGGGAAGAGGACGACGAAGAGGAGGTAGTCGGAAATACTGCGCGCCGGCTTGCTGGTGCCGCGGTAAACATCGACGAGGTAGCTGATCTTCTGGAACGTGAAGAACGAGATGCCAAGCGGGAGGACCACATGGGTCCAGACCACGCCGCCCTGCTGGAGCCAGCCCAGGACTCCGTTCAACTGCTCCGCGAAGAAGTTGCTGTACTTGAACCAGAGCAGCAGCCCGATGTAGCCGCCCAGGCCGAGGGTCAACACCCAGCGCCGCGCCGTCCGGGCCTCCATGGGCAGTTTTGCGAGCCAGAGGCTGATGTAATACCCGAAGAGGCTGACGCCGATCAGCAGACCCAGAAACCCCGGTTCGCCCCAGCCGTAGAAACCTAGGCTGCCGACCAAGGCGACGGCGTTGCGATGGCGCAACGGCGCCAGGTAATAGAGCGCGAGGAAGACCGGCAGGAAGGCGTAGAGAAAGAGGAGGGAACTGAAGACCATGAACTAGCGGGCGATAGGTGTCGGCGGAAGACGGCCAGGTGAGTTTCAGAACAAAACAGGGGTCCAAAGTCCCGAAAATCCCGGGTCCGGGCGAGGAAAAAGTCGGGGCAGGAGGTGAACGGCAAATGGCACAAGAAGAATGTCCTGCCAGTGAGAGTCATCCGTGCTCTCATAAAGGCCTAAGGCATCAAATCAACGATCGGATTTTTGCCGCAAAGAGGCGCAAAATTACGCTCAGGAAGTAGTTGCCCACCCGTGCGCCTATAGGCGCCTTGAAGGCCTCGTACGCATTTCGATTTTGTGCCTTTTTGCGGCCAAACAGATTTCTCAAACGCGTGAGTCAGCTCATGGCACGGCTGTCGTTGCCGGCGGCTCCGCCAGAGCGAACGTCATCCGTTGGATCATCCAGGCGAACTTGCGGGGGTCGCGTGTGAGGCCGAGTTGCAGGAGGGAGTCGGCGCGGGGAAAGGACAGGGCCATGGTGACCGTCGGTGTCAGGTTCCAGACCTCCGCTGGAACACGAAAGGTCGTGGTCTGTGGACTGACCAGGACGACGGAACCAACCTTCCGGCGGTTGACGAAGAGATCCATGGGCTGCGTATCGATGAAGCCCGGGATCAGGTGGGGATTGGCCTGGATGGTGATGATGACGTCGCGCGACACGGCGGGTGAGCTGAACTGCAGGGCGGCGATGGGCAGGGTCGTCCACGCACTGTCCGCGGTGGTCACAGCCAGGCCGAGCAGGACATAGGGCTGGGCGTTGCCGTGGTGGCCGAACTCCAAAGTGAAACCCGCCGGATCAAGCGGGAGTGGGTCGAAGTTGACAAAAAGACCATTGGGCATGGGCCAATGGTGACCGGGCAGGGGCTGGTGGGTGAAGCGCCAGACCGAGATGCCCTGCAGATCAAAATCCGGCGACGGCGGCGCAAAGGTGTCTTGGCGGCCGAACATGAAACTCCAATTGCCATCGACCAGGTAGCGGTCCGACCCGCGCTGCAGCGCGAGGGCCGTGGTCGCGACATCAATCCAGTCGTCGTGGGCAAAAACCAGCAGCTTCCGGGTTCCGGAGTGGGGATCGGCCTGCAGGGCGGCGGCGGTGGCGGCAATCCAGGGCTTCACGGCAGCGTTGATGGACACCGGCGCGCGTACGCCCTGCCAGAGCCCCACCGCGCCGCCGGCACAGCAGACGATCCCGACGTAAAGGCTGCCACGATTGGGCAAGAGGCGGGACACCGCCGCGCAGGCCAGCAACAGGAGCGCATAGATCACCGCGTAATTGAAGTGGCTGTTGAACTCGAACATCGCCCCGGTTTGCATGATTCCCCAGATCACCGAGAGGACCAGGCTCACGGCGACCAGGGCGCACAGGGTCAGGCCAAAACACCTTTCCATCGGATCGCGGTCCGGCGCGTTCAGGCGGGCCAGCATGCGTCCGGTCAATATCACGAGGGGGATCCAGACGAGAAACCACGCCGCCCGGGACCAGATGAAACCCGGATCGCCGACACCCGATTCCGGCAGAAACATATCCTGATCGTGGAAATAGGTGAAGAAGCTCAGCAGGTAAGCCAGGGAGTGCGCGAGTGATTTGGTGTCCCCTTCGCCCGCCCGCAGGAAGCGGAGGATATCGGCCGCATTGCTGTCGGCGAGGGCCATGAGATCGAGCAACAGAGGCAGCAGGAACAGGCCAAGGCAGGCCAAGGCGAGCAGGTGGGGCCAGAGAGGGCGCTGGGACGGGTCGCTGGGGTTTCCGCCGCGGGTGCGCGACTGCAGCAGGTAAAGACTGCAGATGATCAGGAACATCGGCACCACGAAAAGTGATTGGGCGACATGGCCGTGCGCGAGGAAGCAAGCGGCCAGGACGGCCACAGGCAGGTGTCCGATCCTTCCGGCCGCCACGGAGGCGCCGGCCACGAGGAAGCACAGAAAGGGCATCAGGAGGACATGGGGCGGCCAGATGCTGGTGAAGGCGTTGCCCGCGAGGGCGAAGTGAATGCCGCCAACGAGGAGGGCGAGCGGAAGGAAGAGGCGCGACTTGACCTGACCGGCGGCGATGCCGAGCGCGGTAGAGAGAAACGCGCATTGCAGCAGCAGGCCCGCAAGGATGTGCGCATTGTGGGGCGCAGGCACGACCTTCAGCCAGTCATGGAACAGATACTCGCCGGCGGCATAGACGTAAAAGAAAGCAGGTCCGGGATGGAAGAAATGGAAGCGCGAATAGTTGCCATGGATTTCATCGAGGTGTTTCGCGCGGTCGATCTGCAGGGCATTCACCGCAATATCGCCTCCCTCGTACCATGGGGTGGAAAAGAGCAGTTCCCGATTCGCCGCCACGAGAAGCAGGGAGACTCCCAGAAAGACCAACAGGGCGGGGGGCGAAAAGAAGCGCTTCACGGCAAGCTGGCAAAAGAGATGCCGGCCAATCCGGCGGCAAGGGGAAAGCAGACGGGACCCAAGTAGGTCGGGTCTGTGACCCGACTTTAGCACGCATCATTCGCAGGGAAGCGAAAAAATGGCAGGTCGGACACCTGCCCCACTCCATGGCAGGGTGGTCTGCTTGATGCCTTTTCCTAAAAGCAGGCGATGCCTTCGAGACGACGGCGGTAACGGGCGCCGATGACGCCGGGGGAGAAACGGGCCACAATGGTGGCGTGGGCGGAGGCTCCGAGTTGGGCGCACAGTCCGGCGTCGGCGTGCAGGCGCCGCATCCAGTCGGCGGCATGGTCGGGATCGGCCTCGGCCCAGATCTGGCCCTTGCCGTAGGGTCCGTGGTTCTTTTCCAACGGCACCAGCCGGTAGCGCACCGGGCAGCCGTTGGCGGCATTCACGAATTCCGCGGTGGCCGACCAGTCGGTGCAGATAACGGGCTTCCCGAGGAGCATGCATTCGGCGACCGCCAGGCCGAAGCCTTCGGAACGATGCAGCGAAACGTAGCAGTCGCAGGCGGCCTGCAACTGGTAGACGGCCTCGCGGCTGAGGGTCTCGGTGATGAGCACCGTGCCGGGCAGATCGGCGACATCGGCCTGGAGCCGCGCGAGGTCGGCCTCGTTGCCTTTCACGTTGTGCACCTTGATCACCAGCGCGGCTCCGCGACCGGCGAGACCGGAGCGGCGGAAAGCCTCGATCGCGGCGCGGGGATTCTTGCGCTCGGTGTAGGAGTTGAGATCGAAGAGCACCAGGAACAGGAACAGGCCGGGGGGCAGGCCGAAACGCGACCGGGCGTCACCCGCGGGCGGGGCGAAGCTGATGGCGTGCGGCATGGTGATCACCGGCAGCGGCACCTTCAGTGAAATGGCCTCGCGCACGAAATCACTGGGACACCAGATCTCGTCGAAATATGCGCAGGCCGGCACCCAGGAATCGGGAAACTCGGGCAACTCCCAGGCCCAGTAGGCGATGTTGTATTTGCCCGGGCGGAGGGCCGGATGGTGATGATCGAGGTCGCGGGAGGCGGGCGGATCGAGGTGGACGACGTTGACGCCGTGGGGACTGGCGTCCTGCAGGCGGGCGGCGAAGGACTGATCGCCGAGCGGATTCCGGCAGTGCAGCTTCAGGGGGATGAGGGCGGCGGGCAGGCCGGCGGCGTCGGCGGCGCGGACCATGCAGCGCGCAGATTCGCAGACGCCGAGCTCGGCCGTGAGGAAGCCGGCGACATTGAGGCCGAGGTGGGCGTAGCGCCGAGCGAATTCGGCGGAGTAGGGGGCGTTGCGGTTGCTGAAGTCGTAGATCACCTCGCCCTCGGCCGTCTCGAGCCGCAATAGGCGCAACTGCCGGTTCTTGTTTTGCGCGCGGAACCGCTGCCACCAGCCCAGGCCCGTCACGCGGCCCAGCCAGGCGAGAAAATTCGTGAAGCCGACGCCAACCAGGCGGAATTCGACCATCGTCGTGGCCAGGGACGGTTGGACGCCAAGATCGAAAGCCACCTGAAAAGGCTTGGGGTTGTGGCCGCGCACGGAACCGGCCGGCCGGCCATTGATCCGGCAGGTCAGGCCGGGCAGGGCGGTTTCGAGTCCGCGGGCCTGCGGATGCGGCCGGTATTCCCCGTGCAGCACGAGGCGCAGGGCGCGATCAAGCGGCGGCAGCCGGATCTGGGCGGCATCCCGCAGCCAGACGGAGTCGGCGGCAAATTCGTCGAAATACAAACCCTCCAGGGCGCTGAAATGGGAGCGGAAGGAGCCGGCGGGAATTTGCTTGGCCACGGTTCGCATGTTTCGGATGTGGCGCTGAGCGATAGGCAACCGGTGGATTTTGGCAAAGGTTAAGGAGGCCGTTGTAGCCGGGGTCGTTGACCCCTGTCTGGGAGCATACGACCAGCCCCGGGTCAACGACCCCGGCTACATCACCCAGAATTGAAACCCTCCGCGGATAACGCGGATTGACGCGGATGCCGGAGGTATTATCCGCGACCATCCGCGTAATTCGCGCGAAAGCATTCGTCGAATCCCCGCCGGCGAGAAGTGCCGCATACAGGCGATATGCAGGGGCGTCGCTCGTCGACGCTTGAGGGCGCACACAAGGTGCGCCCCTACATCGATTCATCGCCTGCAAGCAGGCTCCTGCCTCTTGGTGCAACCCTGGCAATTATGCAGCGAACTTCCCTGACGGAGTGGTGCTAATTTCCCCTTTCCAATTTCGGGCCGCGGCGGAAGAATACTGCCGCCCCGATGCTTTACTATCTTACCGTTGCTGCGATCCTGCTTCACACGATTTTTTGGGGGAGCGGCCTGGCTTGGCTCACATTGCCCAGGCCCTTGCGCAAATTTTGGTGGGCACTGGCGCCCGGATTCGGCATGGCCCTGCAATCTGCGGTGGTGTGGGGCATGGCGCATACACCGGTCGCCGGCACCAATGCCTATGTCTGGTACAGTGAATTGATTCCCGCGGTGCTGGCCCTGGTGGCGTGGCGGTTCGCGGCCCCCGGGCGGCTGTTCAGGTTGCGACCGTTGCTGCCCTTCGCGGCCGTGGTGCTGGCCGTGGGCTGGATGCTGCTTTCCCCGATGGCCCGTCGCGGGGCGTGGACCCTGACCTCGTCATCTCTCGGCAGCAATGATCATGCGGATTATGCGGCCGGCGCACGGGTGTTCCAGGAATTTGCCCGGGATGATCGCGTCGGATTCATGGGTTTGCCCGAGGTCACCAAGGTCGGCTCGACGGATTATTTTTTCGATTTCTGGCTGCGGCTGAATCATTTCACTCCGTCGGCACTCATCGCCCATCACGGCGCCCTGCTTGGCTTGCAACCCTACCAGTTGGTCAGCCTCAGCGCGGCCGCGCTGGTGCTGCTGAACCTGCCCCTGGTCCTGTTGCTGGCCAGGATGGTGTTGGGTCTGCGGGGCTGGCCGCTTCTGGTCATCGCGCTGGTTTACGGCCTTTCACCGCTGACGGCGTACGCGGTGCACCATGGGGCGCTCGGCCAGCTCTATGCCGCCCATGGGATCGCTCTGCTCACCCTGATCGGCTTTGCCCTGCCCGGGGCCGTGCGCCGCGGCCGGGCCGTTTGCGGCTATTTCGCGCTGGCCGTGGCGGCCTTCTGGCTGCTGGCGGGCAGTTATAACTTCATCCTGACCGTGGCCCTGGCGCCGGCCGTGGCCTGGCTTTTGCTTGATGCCTGGCACCGGCGCCAAGCCCGGCCGGCTTTGCGCACACTCGCCATTCTGGGAGCAGCCCTGGCCGTGTGCACCCTGCTGTTCTGGGGCCGGTTTGGCGGCATGATCGAGCGGTTTCGCTTGTTCGACGAATACGACTTCGGCTGGCCGGTGGCGTTGCTTTCGCCGGAGGGCTGGATGGGGATGGTGAGGGACACGGACCTGATGGCGTGGCCGGCCTGGATCCGGATTGGCCTGACCTTGCTGGTGACGGCGCTGTGGATTGCGGGCATCGTGAAGCTGTGGCATGGGCGGCGGGCCAGGGCATTGGCCGTGCTCGCCCTGACGCTGCCGGTCCTGGGCGGATTTGGCCTGCTGGCCTGGGAGAGCCGGACCCGGGTGAATGCCAGCTACGACGCCTTCAAATTGTTGTCCGTGTTTTATCCGGGACTGCTCGCCGGCCTGTGTTGCTGGGCGGCGGCGTTTCACCGGAATTGGGGACGCAAGGTTGTGACAGTTCTGCTGGTGGCCTTGCTGGCGGCCAATCTCTGGCCGGCGGACGAGTTCAGGCGCCGCATGATGTATCCGCCCTTGCGGGTCGAACGCGCGCATCTGGACATCGGCCGGCTGGAATCGGATGCAGAGGTCACCTCGATCAACCTGCGGATCGAATCATTCTGGGCGCGACTCTGGGCCAATTCATTTCTGCTCAGGAAACCGCAGTATTTTTCCGTCCATACCTACGAGGGGCGGCTCAACACTCCACTGCGCGGGGAATGGGATCTGATCGGCGCACTGATGCGATCCGAACCGCTGCGGCCCGAGGATATCAAAATCATCAATAGTCGGTTTCATGCTGTGCGGAGCAATGCGCCCGGACACGTGACGGCCTCATTTGGGGCAGGCTGGTATCCCTTGGAAGGCACCGGCATCAACCGCTGGCGCTGGACCTCGGGTGACGCGACGCTGCAGTTGCATCATCCCGGCAGCCAGCCGTTGTGGATCCGGCTGGACCTGCGGGGCCGGGCGGTGACGCCGCGGGAGCTGCAATTGTGGTGCAACGGGGCAAAGGTTGAGAGCCATGCCATGGATCGGGGCACCCGGACCTATCATTTTGGAAACTTTTTCATCCAGCCCGGCGAGAATGTGCTCAGGCTCCACAGTGACCAACCGCCAAGCCGGCCGTCTCAAGACGACGAACGCGAACTGTCAATTGCTCTGTATGGCATGGTTATCCGCGCCCTGCCGACACCGCCTGCCGGGCATTGACGTGGTCTGAGACGATTCGATCCGCTCACGACACAATGCAACCCCTGGAGTACCGCAAGATGGCCGAAGTTGAGGACGCGATGTGGTATTACCGCGCCCTGCACCGCACGGTCATCACCGCGCTGGCCCGCACGATGGGCGAGGTCAGGCCAGCCGTGCTGGACGCGGGCTGCGGCACCGGCGGCCTGTTGCGCCGCCTGCAGGCGGCGTGGCCGGAGTGGGATCTGGCCGGCGTGGATTTTTCCCCTTTGGCCTGCGCCCTGGCGCAGGAGCGGACCGGGTTGAGCGTGACCGAAGGCTCCGTGACGGCGCTGCCGTTTGCCGATGGCACGTATGATGCGATCACCGCGTGTGACGTCGTGTGCCAAGTGGCGGATGCCCCGGCTGCGCTGGGTGAGTTTCACCGCGTCCTGCGCCCGGGTGGAGTCGTGGTCCTGACGATGCCCGCCTATCGCTGGATGCATTCCTACCACGACCGGGCGGTGGGCAACCTGCGACGTTATTCCCGGGGTGAGACCGATGCATTGCTGCGGGCGGCGGGCTTCCGGATCGAACTGGCCACCTACTGGAACACGCTGCTGTTTCCCCTGGCCGTCCTGCAAAGAAAAGTGCTGCAGGCCCGGGCTTCGTCCAGTGATGTGCGCTTGTATCCGGCCCCCGTGGAATCATTCTGCAATGCGATGAATCTGATCGAGCATGCCTGGCTGCGCCGGGGTGGCGTCCTGCCTTGGGGTAATTCGGTGCTGGCCGTCGGCCGCCGGCCATGACGCAACGGGCGGAGTTCACCCGCGCCTTTCGCGGCCGCCGCGTGCTCATCACGGGCGGGCTGGGCTTCATCGGCTCGAACCTGGCCCGGTCGCTCGTGCGACTGGGCGCGAAGGTGACGATCCTCGACAGTCTCATACCGGAATATGGCGGCAACCGGCGCAATGTGGCGGGCCTTGAGCGCAGGCTGGACATCCATCTCTCGGATGTGCGCGACCGGCACAGCCTGCCGGCCTTCGTGCGCGGGCAGGAATTTCTCTTCAATCTTGCCGGGCAGACGAGCCACATGGATTCCATGGCCGACCCGGATACCGACCTTGAGATCAACTGCCGGGCGCAACTTTCGATCCTCGAGGCCTGCCGGCGGCACAATCCCGGCATTCGCGTGGTGTTCGCGAGCACCCGGCAGATTTACGGGCGGCCGGATTACCTGCCGGTAAACGAGAAGCATCCGCTGCGGCCGGTGGACGTGAACGGCATCAACAAGCTCGCGGGCGAGGAATACCACCTGCTCTACAGCCGGGTGCACGGCATCCGCAGCACGGTGCTGCGGCTCACCAACACCATTGGGCCGCGCATGCGGGTGAAAGATGCGCGCCAGACCTTTGTCGGCGTGTGGATCCGCCAGTTGCTGGAGGACCGTCCGTTCGAGGTGTGGGGCGGGGAGCAGTTGCGGGATTTCACCTATGTGGACGATGCCGTGGAGGCCCTGTTGCTGGCCGCGGTCCGGCCTGCGGCCGAGGGGCGCGTGTTCAATCTCGGCGGACCGCCGCCTGTGACCCTACGGCAACTGGCAGAACTGCTGGTGGCCGTGAACGGCGCGGGCAAGTTTGTGACGAAGAAGTTTCCCGCGACGCGTAAGAAAATCGACATCGGCGATTTCTACGCGGACTACGGCCTGATCGCGTCCACGCTGGGCTGGCAGCCGCGTACGGATCTGCGCACTGCCCTGCGCCGCACGCTGGTGTTTTTCCGGAAGGAGCTGGCGCACTATGTCTGAAAAGATCCTGCTCACGGCCGATCCCAAGGCCGGCTACACCGCCCACGCCGCGGAGATCAGGGCGGCCATCGATCGCGTGCTGGAGGGCGGCCACTACATCCTCGGCCCTGAGGTGGCGGCGTTTGAGCGCGAATTTGCGGACTACCATGGCGGTGGTGAGGTCGTGACCGTGGCGAACGGCACGGATGCCCTGGAACTGGCCCTCGGCGCCCTCGGCGTGCGGGCCGGCGACCTGGTGGCGACGGTGGCCAATACCGTGTCGGCGACGGCGGCGGCCATCCAGCAACTCGGCGCGCGGCCGGTCTTCGTTGAGATCGACGCGGCGACGATGGTGATGTCGGCGGCGGATTTGGATAAGGTGCTCGTGCGCCATGCCGGCAAGGTGAAGGCCGTGGTGCCGGTTCATCTCTACGGTCATCCGGCGGACATGCCGGCGATCCTGACCACGGCGCGACGGCACGGGGCGAAGGTGCTGGAGGATTGCGCGCAGTCGCACGGCGCCGTGGTGGCGGGCCGCAAGGCGGGCACCTGGGGCGATGCTGCGGCCTACAGCTTTTATCCGACGAAGAACCTCGGCGCGCTCGGCGACGGCGGGGCGGTCTATTCGGCCGAGGCGGCGGTTGCGGCGCAGGTGCGACTGCTGCGGCAGTACGGCTGGCGGACGCGTTACGTGAGCGACATTCCCGGGCGCAACAGCAGGCTCGACGAATTGCAGGCGGCGGTGCTGCGCGTGAACCTGCGTCACCTGGAGGCAGGCAATGCTCAGCGCCGGAAGCTCGCCGCGCGCTATCTGGATGGACTTATGTCCGCCGGGCTGGTGCTGCCGCAGACTGCGGCTGATGTGACCCCAGCCTGGCATCAGTTCACCGTGCGGACGCCGCGCCGTGACGCCCTGCTCGCGCACCTGGCGGAGCGCGGCATCCGTTGCGGGGTGCTGTATCCAGTGCCCCTGCACCGGCAACCCGCCTATGCCGACGCCAACGCCGTGCTGCCCGTCACGGAGCAGGCCTGCGCGGAAGTCCTCTGCCTGCCAGTGCACCCCGGGCTGGACAGCGCCGACGTTGACAGGGTGACGGGAGAAATCATTCGCTGGTCCACTGCATGACCCCTTCCGGCCCCGCGCTCAGCTTTGTGATTCCGCTGTACAACAGCGCGGCCACGATCGGGCCGTTGGTGAAGGAGATTGAGGGACTGGCGATCGAGGGCGGCCACGAGATCGTGCTGGTGAACGACGGCAGCCGCGATGCGACCGCGGAGGTCTGCCGAGGACTCGTGCGCGCCGCGCGCATTCCGATCACCTTCGTCAACCATGCACGCAACTACGGCGAACATAACGCCGTGCTCTCGGGCTGGCGGCAGGCGCGGGGCTTGCACATCGTGAACCTTGACGACGACGGCCAGAACCCCCCGGCCGAGGCTGTGCGGCTGTGGCGGCACGCCTGCGAACACGGGCTGGATGTGGTGTTCGGACATTACGAGGACAAGCAGCATGTGTGGTGGCGCAACCTCGGCAGTTGGTTCACCAACCGCATGACCGACTGGGCCCTCGACAAGCCGCCCGGCTTTTATCTCTCCAGCTTCCGCTGTGTGACGGCTTTCGTCGCTCGGGAAGTCGCGCAGCATACCGGTCCCTATCCCTACATTGATGGATTGATCCTGCAGGTGACCCAGCGCATCGGCTCGCTGACCGTGCATCACGCGGAGCGCCAGACGGGCGAGAGCGGCTACACCGTGCGCCGCCTGATCCGGCTGTGGATGAGCGCCTGGGTGAATTTCTCCGTGCTGCCACTACGGCTGGCCACGCTGCTCGGGCTGGTGATGGCGGCGGCGGGGCTCGTGGGCCTGGCGGTGGTCGTTTGGCTAAGGTTCACGCAACAGGGACCGGCTTTCGGCTGGGGTTCGCTGATGGCGGCCCTGCTCATTTTTTCCGGCACGCAACTCGTGATGCTCGGCCTGATCGGGGAGTACGTCGGCCGGATGTTCCTGACCGTCAATCAGCGGCCGCAATCCGTGGTGCGCGAGGTATTGGTCAGCACACCGCGTTAGGGCGGGTCGTAGGATTTAGGGAAATAATTTCCCCGCGGATTACGCGGATTTTCGCGGATAATACCTCCGTCATCCGCGTTGATCCGCGTGATCCGCGGCAAGGATTGAATTCTGCAGGGTGCGCGACCCGGGCAGCAAATCCGCCCAGCGCGACTGTTCGGCGTCGAGAGCCACATTCATGCCGACGAGCGCCTGGATTGGAATCCGGCGCCGCAGGTGCAGGGCGTACGCCAGCAGACCGGCGGCGGTGATCCACGTGTCCGGATCGCGCGCGCCGGACCATTGCGTGGCGAGGAAATGCCAGCTCCAGGGGCGCGTCCCAAGCTGCACGAGCTGAGGGCGCCACTTTTCCACGAGCCGGCGGGTGTTTTGCTCGTCGCGCAGCTTGCGGCCGGGCGAGGCGCTCACGTGGTGCAGCACGCAGCTGCGGAGGGCGACGGCATTGACGCAGCCGGCGGCGAGCAGGCGGAAACTGAGATCAACATCCTCGCCGCCATTCATGAAACCCTCGTCGAAGCCGCCGTGCTCCAGGAAGAGCGAGCGCCGGATCAGGGTGCACGCACCGGTGACGGCGGCCACGCGGCGGGCGCGACAGGGCCAAGGGTACCACACCCGCTCGTGCTCCGGCTTGCCCTTGTGGTTGATGGCAATGCCCGTGTGGTCGAGCCGGCGCGTGGCGGCGGCGCGTTGCACGTTGCCGACCAGCCCGGCGCGGGCGCCGAGCCGTTCGTGCAGCGCCAGCATGGGTTCAAGCCAGCCCCGCTGAAACAGGAGGTCGTTGTTCACGAGCGCGAGCAGCGGGCCGCGGGCGACCGCCGCACCGCGATTGTTGGCGGCCGCGTAACCAAGGTTGCGATCGTTCAGGATCACCCGGCAGGGGGCGGCCAGCGTCTGCAGCCACTCGCGGGTACCGTCGGTGCTGCCGTCGTCCACCAGGATGATCTCATGCTCGAGGCCCCGCGGGAGGGTGGCCTGGAGGCTGGCGACGCAGGCCCGGGTGAGCGGCAGGCAGTTGTAGAGCGGGATGATGAACGAGACCTGCATGGGCAGTGCAGCCAGTAAACAGCGACGGACCCGCGGCGCACGGACAAAATCCCGCCGGAGGTTGGAGCGCATGTTGTCCAGCGTGAGGCATCAAACATCCCCCGGCTTGTCATTCTGAACAGAGTGAAGAATCCTGTGCCCGATGGTCCATGTCTTCGGTATGCGCGGACTGGATTCTTCGCTGACCTCAGAATGGCATGGGTGGGGGCATAGCTTGAATGCAATCTCCGCCGTCTGCCGTCTTCATGGCGGCCGGGCGGTACCATTCACTGGCGGCATGAACTGGGTGATGTCTCGCGCGACCGGTCGCGGATTTCAGGCATGAGTGCGGGGCTTTCGCTTTCCTTGCGCGCCAGGATCACCGCTTGCAGCGAATGGGTTGAGAACCGGCTCGGTCACCGGGTTGCCGGATGGCTGCTGTTGGCGCTGCTGGCCTGGGTTTACTCCGTCTCCTACTGGCATCATCCGCAGAATCCGGGAAATGTCCCGGCGACTCTGCGGATGGGGTGGTGGAACTGGGCCGACCAGTTTGTCTACTGGCAGTCCGCGGCCGAGCTCGCGCATTTCCGGCTCACGCCCGAGCACTACCATTACCCGCTGGGTTACTCCGCGCTCGGCGCGATTTTCTGGCGGCTCATGCCGGCGCATTCCTTTTTCGTCCCCGACCTGCTGCTGGTACTGGGCGCGGGAACGGTCTCGTGGCGGCTGGCGCGCGGCTGGCTGGACCGTCGCCAGTCCTTGCTGACGGCGGTGGCTTTTGTGGGCTTGCACCGCGAGGTGCTGGCGCTGACGCAGGTGATCCCATGGAACACGATCGCGACGCAGCTGACCCTGCTGGCCGGGCTCTGGGTGATGGTCGCGACGCAGGGTCCGCGCACGGTATGGCGGCTGACCGGACTGGCGGTGCTCGCCTACCTCGTGCGGCCGGGCGATGCCGCGTGCTTTGCGCCGATGCTGGTCTGGGCGGTATGGCGCCTGCCGGCCTGGCGTGACCGACTGCGCTGCGCCGCTGGCGGGATGCTGGCGATCGGGGCGACTGCGCTCGCGGTGGGACTGCTCAACCGCGCCATATTTGGCACATGGGATACGCCCTATGAGCGCATGAGCTGGCAGGCGATCGGCTTCTTTTCCTATCCGGCCCTGCACAAGGTCTTCTGGCTGTTCGTGGATGGAAGGCCTTTCTTTGGGGAAGCCGACACGGCCTTGTTGTTTCGCCACCCCTGGCTGTTCCTCGCCGTGCCCGGGGCCATCTTCTGGGTGCGCACGCACGGCATGGCGGCAGTCGCGGCGCTGGCCACGCTGGTTCTGAACTGGGGACTGTATGTGAACTACAACGATTTCCTGCCCTCGGCCGTCTATCGTTACAGCCTGATCCATTATCTCACCTGGGCCCTCGCGCCGCTGTTTGCGCTCTCGGTTGCGGCCGTGTGGCGCGGCTGGCGCGAGCGGAGTGTGCAGATCGGATTTGGCGTCGCCGCCGTGCTGGCGGTGCTGACCATGGGACTGCAATTGGAGCCGCGCGAGTTGCCGGTCACAGCTGGGCCCGGCCGCGTGGAGCGTTTGCCGCAGGTGCGTCCGCTGTGGGTCACTTTCCCCGGTGAACCGCTGGAGAAAGTGAAACTGCTGCGACTCGACGGACGGGCGATGCAGGAGGCGGCGGATTACCAGATCCCGTATGTGACCTCTGATTTGCGGCTGATGTTAAGCGACCGGGCGCGGGGCACGGTGCTGGCCGCGCCGGTGGAAATGGGAATCACAGCGACACCGGTCGTGGGGGATTTTGTCTGGCGCTGGCGGTTTGAGCCCAAGCGCCTGTGTCCACCGCGCGAATAAGGTGGTCGCGAGCCCTAAGCCAGCAACCGCCGCAGGTATTCGCCGTAGGAGGATTTGCCGAGCTTCCGGATGTTGGCTTCCAACCCGGCGCGATCGATCCAGCCCTGCTCATACGCAATCTCCTCGAGGCAGGCGATCTTGAGTCCGGTCCGGTTTTCCAGGACGTGCACGAACTGGGCCGCCTCGATCAGCGAATCATGCGTGCCGGTGTCGAGCCACGCGGTGCCGCGACCGAAGAGTTCGACGTGCAACTTGCCGGCTTCGAGGTAGAGCCGGTTGAGATCGGTGATCTCCAGTTCGCCGCGGGCGGAGGGCTTGAGGCTGCGGGCGAGAGTGACCACATCCTGGTCGTAGAAATAGAGTCCGGGGACGGCGTAGTTCGACTTGGGCTGCTTGGGCTTTTCCTCGAGGGAGAGCACACGGCCGTCGGCGGCGAACTCGACCACGCCATAGGCCGTCGGATTGGCCACGTGGTAGCCAAAGATGGTGGCGCCCAGGGTGCGGGCATCGGCCTCGGCGAGCGACTTCACAAATTCGGCGCCATAGAACAGGTTGTCGCCGAGGACCAGAGCGGAGGGTTCGCGACCAGTGAGGAACCCGGTATCGCCGGCGATGTGGAAGGCCTGCGCCAGTCCGTCCGGGCTGGGTTGCTCGGCGTAGCTGAGCTTGAGTCCAAGATTGGCTCCGTCGCCCAGCAGCTTGCGGAAGAGCGGCAGGTCGGTGGGCGTGGAGATGACCAACACCTCGCGGATGCCGGCGAGCATGAGCACCGACAGCGGATAATAAATCATCGGCTTGTCGTAAACCGGCATGAGCTGCTTCGACACCGCGATGGTGAGGGGGTAAAGCCGGGTGCCGGAGCCTCCGGCGAGGATGATGCCCTTGCGGGCGGGCGGTTGGGTAGACGCGGGCATGGTGTTGGGGATTACTGGCCTTGTTTGGCGTAGCGGGCTTCGACGGCCTCCTTGAGCGGCTTCCACCAGTCGGCGTGGTCGCGATACCAAGCAATCGTGGCCGCGAGCCCTTCGCGGAAGGTGGTGTAGCGGGGCGTCCAGCCGAGCTCGCTTTGAATCTTGGCGGCGTCGATGGCGTACCGCAGGTCATGGCCCGGCCGGTCGTTGACGTGATCGTACCAGTCGCGCGGCTTGCCCATCAGCTCGAGGATCAGCTCGATGACGGCCTTGTTGTTCTGTTCGCCGTCGGCCCCGATCATGTAGTAGCTGCCCGGCCGGGCGCGATCGAGGATGGCCCAGACGGCGGAATTGTGGTCGTCGACGTGGATCCAGTCGCGGACGTTGGCCCCGGCGCCGTAGAGCTTGGGCCGGCGCTCGCTCAGCACATTGGTGATCTGGCGGGGGATGAACTTCTCAATGTGCTGGTAGGGGCCGTAGTTGTTTGAGCAGTTGCTGATGGTGGCGTTGAGACCGAAGGTGCGCACCCAGGCTTTGACGAGCAGATCGGACCCCGCCTTGGTGGCCGAGTACGGGCTGGAGGGGTTGTAGGGTGTGGTCTCGCGGAATTTCTCCGGATCATCGAGCTCCAGGTCGCCGAACACCTCGTCCGTGGAGACGTGATGGATACGCTGGCCATGGCGGCGGACAGCCTCCAGCAACGTGAAGGTGCCGACCACGTTGGTGGTGACGAACGGGAGCGGGTTGGCGATCGAATTGTCGTTGTGCGATTCGGCGGCGAAATGGACGACGATGTCGCAGGCCTGCACGAGGCGGTCGACCAAAGTTGCGTCCTCAATGCGGCCTACCACCAGTTCGATACGGTCGCCGGCCGGCGCGAGGCTGGCCTTGTTGCCGGCGTAGGTCATGGCATCCAGCACGGTGATCCGGCACTCCGGACGGTGACGCAGGGTGTAGTGGATGAAATTGCTGCCGATGAAGCCGGCGCCGCCGGTGACGAGGAGGTGCATGGTTGATCAGGTGGATTTGGTCCAACGTGCCAGGTCGCGGGCGATCGCCTCGTGAACCTCGGTCATGCGGACGCCGGTGGCGGCGAGCTTGGCGGAGTTCATCACGCAATTGGAGCGCGGAGTCTTGGCGGCGGTAGCCATGAACTCGGACTCATCCTTGAAGAAGGCATATTCCTTGGTGCAGACGCCGCTGGCCCTGATCAGATCCACCACCTCGCGGGTGGTGACCTGGCCGGGATTGGTGACGTTGTAGATGCCGAAGGGAACGTGCTTTTCCCAACAGGCGAACGTGGCGGCGCAGAACTCGTGCAGTTGCGAGATGGAATTGGCGGCCTCGAGCAGGCGCTGGTAGCGCATGAGCTTGGTGAGGTAGTTGCGCGGGGACTCCACGTGGTCGAAGGGGATGCGCAACCGCCAGATGTAGACATCGGAGCGGCCGGCGAGCACCTCTTCGCCGAGCGCCTTGGTGCCGGAATAGAAGGAGCAGTTGTCCGTGCGGAAGGTGAAGTTGGGCGTGTCGGTCTCGGTAAAGCCGGCCCCGTCGGGCCTCGCCCCGGTGTAGATGCAGCCGGAGGAGACATGCCCCCAGGGCACGCCGGCCGCGGCGCAGGCCGCGGCGATGCGGCCGGGCAGCACGGCGTTGCCAAAGAGG
>CAZFHG010000040.1:0-21441 GCA_964518665.1 uncultured Opitutaceae bacterium
CCTTCGTCGTCTCCTGGTCGTTCTGGCACTATGTGGCTGCCACGGTCACGGCGGTGACCATTGTCATGGTGACCTGCTCCACCCCGGCCCGGCGGGCGGCCCGGCTTGAGCCCGGCGACGTCATCCGCGGCACCGCCCAGTAATCCGCCATGCCCTCGGACAAAGACAAAGTCGCCCTCAACTGCACCAACATCCACCGGTACCTCGGTCAGGGGGAGGGGAGGGTGCACGTCCTCAAGGGGGTCTCTTTCGAGGCCAAGCGCGGGCAGGTCTATGCGATCGTCGGCCCATCGGGTTGCGGCAAGAGCACCTTGCTTTACCTGCTCGGCCTGCTCGACCGGCAGGACGACGGCGATGTCTGGATCAACAACCGGCAGATGTCGAACAGCAGCGACGCCGAGCGGACCGCGGCTCGCGGCGAGCACATCGGCTTTGTCTTCCAGTTCCACTTTTTGATGCAGGAGTTCACCTCGCTGGAGAATGTGATGATGCCCATGCGCAAACTGAACCGTCTCGCGCCTGAGGCCATGGCCGCCCGGGCGCACCAGTTGCTGGACTCAGTCGGATTGGGCGACAAGACCCACCGACTCGGCACCCAGTTGTCCGGTGGCGAACAGCAGCGCGTGGCCATTGCCCGGGCCCTCGCCAATGAGCCGGCGATCATCCTGGCGGACGAGCCCACGGGCAACCTGGACGTCAAGAACTCGGCCATGGTCTTCGATCTCCTGACGAAGCTGGCCAAGGACAACGGCCAGGCGGTCATTCTGGTCACGCACAACCCCGAGATCGCCAATCGCTGCGACACCATCCGGCCGATGCGCGACGGTTTGTTCATCTGAGCGGAAGGATACAGTTGGCACTAAACGGCCTCTCGGTTTGCCAAATCGAAAGGTATTGCCGGTAGGCCGCCAGCTTGCTGGCGCTTTCCGAGCGGGAGCAAGCTGCCTGCCTACCCGCCGATTGCAGCGTTCCGTCTGATGGGCGGAGGGTTTTGGTCCTCGCCAAACCCGGCAGTGCTCGGTCACGGTGACGGCGGTTCCACCATGGAACACGCTCTGCCCACACCCCTCCGGAGTGATCCGCTCCCGCGCAGACTTTGGCTCCGGCTGCCCATGAAGCGGGTGGCTGCGCTGGTGGTGGCGCTGCTGCTCATCGGCGAACAGTTTCCCTTCTCGTATTTCCCGATGTATTCGTCCTTCGATCCGAGGGCGGATTACTATTACCTGGCGACCAGCGAGGGACGGCCGGTGGCCTGCGTGCCGTCATTCGGAACTTCAACGGCCAACGTGAAGAAGATGTATCGCACCCGTTTGCGTGCCTTGCTCGTCCCGCGCCGGGCAGGGGAGACAGAGGCCACGCCGGCCGAACGGCAGATCGCGGGGGAGGAGATGATCGACTATCTGCGGCAATTGGGTGCGGCCCGACATGCCGCGGTGCCGGCCGGACCCGTGCGTCTGATGCACGTTGAGGTCACGCGTTCGCCCCAAGGTAAAATCCTCCGGGCCGAAACCCTGGTGGCGGAGAAGTAAATGCAATCCCCCGGCCCGATCTCCCTACCTGCGCATCGTTGGTGGCTCTCTCTGCACGAAACCAGCGTGGCTCACGCCTGGTGGGAACTAGCGGCGATGCGGGTGCTCTTTGGCTGGCTGGTCTGGCGGATGCTGCCGGCGATGGTGCCATTCCACACACAGCCGGCGCCCAATGGACTGGGGCATATCTTCGACTTCACCTGCCTCGCCGAGGCTTCGGTTTATGCTCCGCTGCGCCTGAGTGTGCTGGCGGCGCTGGTCCTGTTTGCCTGCGGCCTGGTTCCGTTGCTCTCACTTGGCTGGACTGTCCTGGTGCTCATCAGTGTGGGTACCCTGGAGAGTTCCCAAGGTGCGATTGGGCATCACCTGCAACTCACCTGTCTGGTCGCCGGCGCCCAATGTCTGGCTTATCTGGGTGCCTTGGGACGAGAAAAGGGCCCGGGGCTGTGGCGCGGGTCTATCGTGGCACATCGGGACGCGGTGCACGCGGCCAAGCTAATCATCGTGGCCGCCTATGTCGCCTCGGCCTGCGTGAAGCTCATCGCCTCGGGCGGGCTGTGGATCTGGCAACTACCCGAAATCTCCCTGCAACTGGTCAAGACCCACGCCAATGTCTATTACGACACGCTTTGGCCCATGAATACCTGGGGGGCGGAAACACTTCCGGCGTTGATTGCCGCCCATCCCAATCTGACCCGTTTGTTCTTCACTCCGGGTTTGCTGCTGGAGCTTTTTGCCTTTCTGGCCCTGACCGGACGGCGGGCGGGGTTTATCATCGGGGGAGGCTTGCTGGTGATGCACCTGCTCGTCCGCTGGGTGATGCAGCTCAGTTTCAGCGCCCATGAGTGGCTCCTGGTGATCTTTTTCCTCAATTTCCCATATTTGATCCACCTTGGCCTCTGCCGTTGGCGGCATGGACGTTCGGAAACCGATGCGCCAGCCCCAAATGCAGCTGGTTGAAAGCAAAAGTACGCCAGTTCTCCATGCCTTGCGAAATTTTAGTTTACATTGGAATTCCCGCCTCCTTCGCTGGGCGCTGATTTTTGCCGAACACCAACGAACTGTGAGCCACGATCCCACGCGAAAGCACTTTTTTGCCAAATTGATAGGACTGATCGCCGCTGCCGGCCTTGCGCCGCGCCTGCTGGCGCAATCGCAGCCCAGCCAGGCCAGCCCTGTGGCCCCGGCTCAGATCGAGCTCCGTCCCGAATCCCGCGCCGTCGCCCGACGCGCGGATTCGGTCTAACCCCAGGCCCGGCCCGGTAACCACTGGATCATGTCGAACATTTTTCCGAAGTCGGCAAACAAGCTGCCGCTGCAGATCATCATTTTCCTGTTCGTGTTGGGTGGCATCGCGACCGCGGGCGTCACCTACTACATGACGCCGAAGTACACGCGGGTTGGCTACGCGCCCGTGCAACCCGTGCCGTTCAGTCACTCCCTCCACGCCGGCCAGCTCGGCCTGGACTGCCGCTACTGCCATACGGGAGTGGACAAGGGGCCGGCGTCGGTGGTGCCCTCCGCGCAGACCTGCATGAACTGCCACAATCAGGTCAAGACCGACAGCCCCCTGCTCGCGGTCGTGCGCAAGAGCTACGAAACGGGTGAGGCCGTGCCGTGGGTCAAGATCCACCAAGTGCCCGATTACGCCTTTTTCAACCATTCGGCCCACGTGAACCGCGGCGTCAGCTGCGTGGAGTGCCACGGCAAGGTCAATGAGATGGAAGTCGTCGCCCATGAGCAGCCGCTGAGCATGGGTTTCTGCCTCGATTGCCATCGCAACCCTGAGCTGCGCGTCCGCGAGCCCGGCGACGTCTACAATCTCGACTCCCAGACCATCGCGCAAAAGTCCGGCGTCGAGGCCGGTAAGAAGTTTATCCACGACTGGAACATCAAGCCCCTGCAAAGCTGCTCCGGCTGCCATCGATGAAACGCCAATTTAACCATCCCGCCCCTTCTGAACGCGCGCTCAACGGCCCGCAATACTGGCGCAGCCTTGACGAACTGTCGGCCACGCCCGGTTTCAAGGAGCAGCTCGCCCGCGAATTTCCCGAAGGCGCCTCGAATCTGGACGGCGTGGACCGCCGCCAGTTCATGAAGATCATGGCCGCCTCCTTCGCCTTGGGCGGAGTCGGGCTGGCCGGCTGCCGCCGCCCGGAGGCCAACATCCTGCCGTTCGGCAAGTCCGTCGAGGGCGTGATCCCCGGTCTGCCGCTTTACTTCGCCACCGCGATGCCGCTGCGCAAGTCGGCCATTCCGCTGCTGGCCGAGACTCATCAGGGTCGTCCGACCAAGCTTGAGGGCAACCCCGGCTATGCGCCCCATGGCGGAGCCAGTTCCCTGCTGGCCCAGGCCTCGGTCCTCGATCTTTACGATCCCGACCGCGCCACCGCTCACACCCAGGGCGCCCAGACCCTCAACGAGCCGGCCGTCAATGATCTGCTGGCCAAATTGGGTGCGGATTATGCCGCGACCAAGGGTGCCGGTCTTGCCTTTCTCGCCGAGGAATCAGGTTCTCCGACGCGGGCCCGTCTGCTGGCGAGAATCAAGAAGCAGCTCCCCCGCGCCATCTGGGCCGAGTATGAGCCGGTGCAGGACGAGCCCCCGGTAGCTGCCGCCCGTGCCGCCTTTGGCAAAGACGTCAAACCGATCTACCGCTTCGCCAAGGCCAGCCGCATTGTCTCGATCGATGCCGATTTCCTGAACGCCTCCGGCACCAACCTGCACTACGCCCGCGAGTTCGCGAAGGGCCGCAAGGTCGTGCAGAAGGATGATCCGATGAACCGCCTCTATGTGGCGGAAAGCGGTTTCACCCTCACCGGCAGCATGGCGGACCATCGTCTGCGTCTGGCCAGCAGTCACATGCTGGCACTGACCGCCGCATTGGCGGCCAAGACCACGGGAACCGAGGTTTTCGCATCGCTGGCCTCCGGCCTTGACGTCAATCCGCAATGGATCGCGGAATGCGCGGCCGATTTGCTGGAACACAAGGGCGATTCCCTCGTGGTCGCTGGCGCGCACCTGCCGGTCGAGGTGCATGTCCTCGCCTACCAGATCAACGCCGCCCTCGGGAATATCGGCAAGACGGTCGATTTCGTGGCCATTGAATCCTCCGATGCCTCGACGATCCAGGGCCTCGCCACCGCCATCAAGTCCGGCGATGTGAAGTCACTCGTCATTCTCGGTGGCAACCCCGCGTACAATGCTCCCGCGGATCTCGACTGGGTGTCCCTGCAGAAGTCGGTGCCCCAGGTGATCCGTTACGGCTACTACGTGGATGAAACCTCCGCGCTGGCCGGGACCCACCTCGCCGCCACGCACTATCTCGAGTCCTGGGGCGACGCCCGCACCTTTGACGGCACCGTGGTGCCCGTGCAGCCGATGATCCTCCCGCTCTTCAAGGGCGTGACGGAACTTGAAGTGCTCGCCCGCATCCTCGGTGAGGAAAATGCGGATCCATATTCCCAAGTCTATCTGACCATCGGTGGACTCTCAAAGGATGACCCGGTCAAGGCCTTCCGCCAGTTCCTGCATGACGGCGTGCTGGCCAACTCGGCTTACCCTGTCACCACGGTGAATTTCAGCATCCGCTCGGCTGGTGCTGCGCTCGCCGGAGCCAAGGCCCCGGTCGCGGTCGGCAAGGACAGCCTCGAGGTCCGCTTCACCACCGACTACAAGATGGATGACGGCCGCTTCGCCAACAACGGCTGGCTCCAGGAGTGCCCGGACCCGATCACGAAGATCGCGTGGGATAATGCCATTCTCATCAGCCCGCGGCTCGGCAAGGAACTCGGCATTGCGCCGAAGGGTTCCAAATTGCAGGTCGCCCGCGTCGAAGAGGCCGAATTTGTTCGCGGTCGCGAGTCCGCCCGGATCGGTGAAGTCACGGTCAACGGCCGCAAGGTCCGCGGTCCGCTGCACATCCAGCCCGGCCTCTCCAACTACACCATCGTGCTGCCGCTCGGTTACGGCCGCGGCACCAGCGGTCGGGTCGGGCAGGGCGCCGGCTTCAACGCCTATCCCGCCCGCACATCCGCCACGATGGGTTTTGCCAACGGCGCGACGCTGACGGTCACGGAAGAGCGTTACGAGATGGCGAACACGCAGGAACACTGGTCCATGGAAGGCCGCGACATCGTGCGCGAGGCCAACCTCGATGAGTTCCATGCGGATCCCGCCTATGTGACCAAGGTGGGCCTGGAGTCACACAGTCCCTCGATTCTCGGCGAGGAAGGCGAGAAGATGACGCCGGCCGAGCGTGCGGCGCTGCTGCCGCGCGGCGGATCGCTCTACAAGACGCCGGAATTCGACGGCAAGCACCAGTGGGGCATGTCGATCGACCTCAACACCTGCACCGGCTGCAACGCCTGCGTGGTGGCCTGCCAGGCCGAGAACAACATTCCGATCGTCGGCAAGGACCAGGTCATGCGCGGTCGCGAAATGCACTGGATCCGCCTCGACCGTTATTATTCCGACGGCAAGGCGGAGGGCGCGGCCTTCGGCGGCGAGGGCAACCGTGAGATCCCCGAGGATCCCCAGGTCTCGCTTCAGCCCGTTGGTTGCATGCATTGCGAACTCGCTCCCTGCGAGACCGTGTGTCCGGTCAATGCCACCGTGCACGACGAGGAAGGCCTCAACACGATGGCCTACAACCGGTGCATCGGGACCCGCTATTGCGCGAACAACTGTCCGTACAAGGTCCGTCGTTTCAACTTCTTCGATTTCAACGACCGCCAGCTCGACAGCCTCTACCTCGGCCCCGTCGGCCCGCACGGCATGCCCGAGCTCGTCAAGATGGTGAAGAACCCCGAAGTCAGCGTGCGCATGCGCGGTGTCATGGAAAAATGCACCTATTGCGTGCAGCGCATCCAGAACGGGAAGATCCAGCACAAGGTCAAAATGGCCAAGGCCGGCACGCCTGGCGACGTGGTCGTGCCCGATGGTTCGATCAAGACCGCCTGCCAGCAGGTGTGCCCCGTCGAGGCCATTGTCTTCGGCAATCTGCTCGAGGCGGACAGCGCCGTTTCCCAGGCCAAGGCCCGTTCGCAGGATTACGCCCTGCTCGCCTACCTCAACATCCGGCCGCGCACCACTTATCTGGGCAAACTCCGCAATCCCAACCCGAAGATGCCTGACTACAACGCGCTCCCGCTCAGCCGCGTGGAGCACAACAACAAGAACAATCCAAGCCATGGCAGCGAAGGCCACGGGGCAGGGGAGCACGGCGAAGCCAAGCCTGACGGCGGTCACGCCGGCCTCAGCGCGGACAGCCGCAACGGAGGGCTCAGCTAATGGCACACCTTGACAATGCCGCCACCGCGCCCGCGATCCTGCAGGAACTCAAACCTGCGGTGCTCCCGCGCGCGGTCCTGGTCTCCAACAACCGCAGCTTCTCCTGGATCACCGAAAAGATCTGCAGCCTGATCGAGGGCAAGACCCCCGCCTGGTGGTGGGTCTGCTTCGTGGTCGCCTGCTTTGTCGCCTCCTTCACGGTCGCCGGCATCACCTACCTCGTCTCGACGGGCGTTGGTGTCTGGGGCCATGCCAACCCGGTCAACTGGGCGTGGGACATCGTCAACTTCGTGTTCTGGATCGGTATCGGCCACGCCGGTACCCTGATCTCCGCGATCCTGTGTCTGCTGCGCCAGAAGTGGCGCACCTCGATCAACCGTGCCGCCGAGGCCATGACGATCTTCGCCGTGGTCTGCGCCGCGATCTTCCCGGTCTTCCATGTCGGTCGCGTCTGGTACGCCTGGTACCTGTTCCCGATCCCGAATTCCAACGTGATCTGGCAGAACTTCCGTTCGCCGCTCGAGTGGGACGTGTTCGCCGTCTCGACCTACGGCACGGTCTCCGTGCTCTTCTGGTACGTCGGCCTCATCCCCGACCTCGCGGTGCTGCGCGACCGTTTCTACGCGGCGGGCAACAAGCTCCGGTCCTTCCTCTACGGCTTCTTTGCCCTCGGCTGGCGTGGTTCCAACCGCCATTGGAGCAACTACGAGATGGCCTACCTGATCCTCGCCGGCATCTCGACGCCCCTCGTGCTTTCGGTGCACACCATCGTGTCCTTCGACTTCGCGGTGTCGCTGCTCCCCGGCTGGCACACGACGATCTTCCCGCCTTACTTCGTGGCCGGCGCCATCTTCTCCGGCTTCGGCATGGTGCTGACGCTCATGCTCCCGCTCCGGGCGATCTACCACATGGAGGATCTGATCACGCAGTATCACATCGACTGCATGTGCAAGATCACCCTCGCGACGGGTACCATCGTGGGCTACGCCTACTCGATGGAGTTCTTCATCGCGTGGTATGGCGCGAATCCGTATGAAGGCTTCGCGTTCATCAATCGCGCCTTCGGCCACTACGCGTGGGCCTACTGGATCATGATCACCTGCAACGTGATCACGCCGCAGTTCTTCTGGTTCAAGAAGGTTCGCGAAAACACGACGCTGGTCTGGGTCCTTTCGATCTTCGTCAACGTCGGCATGTGGTTCGAGCGCTTCGTGATCATCGTCACCTCGCTGGCCCGCGACTTCCTGCCCTCGAGCTGGGGTTACTACAGTCCGTCGATCGTGGAAATCTTCACCTTCTTCGGCACCTTCGGCGTCTTCTCGGTGCTGTTCCTGCTCTTCATCCGGTTCCTCCCCATCATGCCGATGGCCGAGCTCAAGGCCGTTACGCCCCAGGCTGATCCGCATGCGGGTCACGACCACCACTAATCGCCACCGCCATGCCCGCCCAATCCTACGGTCTGATCGCCACCTTCGAGACCCCCGCCGCCATTTACCATGCGGCGGAGCAGGTGCGCGATGCTGGTTACAAGCACTGGGACTGCATCTCGCCCTTCCCAATCCACGGCCTCGACAAGGCCATGGGCCTGAAGCGCTCCATCGTCCCGCGGTTCTCGCTCGCCGGCGGCATCACCGGTTTCTGCACCGGCATGTCGCTCATCTGGTGGACCGGCGCCTACGACTACAAGTTGATCGTCGGCGGCAAACCCTTCTTCAGCCCGATGTTCGCCTTCCCGGTGAGCTATGAACTCACGATTCTCTTCACCGCCTTCGCCACGATCGGAGGCATGCTGTTCCTCAACGGGCTGCCGAAACACTATCACCCGGTGTTGAAGTACGAGCACATCAAGCGGGGCATGGATGACACCTTCTTCCTGGTCATCGAATCCCGTGACCCCCGCTTCAACCTCGCCAACACCAAGGGCCTGCTCGAGAAGGCCGGTGGCCGCGACATCAAGGAGCTGGAAGCCTGAGCCATGCGCAACGTCTACCTCGTCACCGCCTTTCTCGTGGTCCTTGCACTTTCCGTGCTGGGCCTGCGCGGCACTCTTTTCACCCGTCCCCCGCTGGATGTCTTCCCCGAGTGGGCCTTCCCCGCAATGAGGAACCAGTCGAAGTACAAGCACCAGTCCTCGAGCCGCTTCTTTGCGGACGGCCGGGCGGACCGCCCCCTGCCTCCGGGCGTGGTGGCCAGCAGTCACGGCCCGGCCGGCCAGCCGCTGCGCAACGACGATGTCCTTTACACGGGCAAGGATGCCTCCGGCGCCTTCGTCGCCAAGCTGCCCGCCAGCGTGCCGGTTGACCGCAAGCTGCTCGAGCGCGGCCAGCAGAGCTACACCATCTATTGTGCTCCCTGCCACGGCGCCTTGGGCGACGGCAACGGCATCACCAAGCAGTACGGCATGGGCGCCACGCCGACGTACCACGACGACCGCCTGCGCCAGATCGCCGATGGCGACCTCTACAACACCATCACTCACGGCAAGAACAACATGCTTTCCTACGCCGACAAACTGAAGCCCGAGGATCGCTGGGCGGTCATCGCCTACGTACGGGCCCTGCAACGCGCCCAAACGGGCACGGTCGCGGATGTGCCGGAAGTCAACAAAGCGGAGCTTGGCATCAAATGAGCACCCACGCAGCAACCGTTCCAGCCGGCCTCCCGGCGGCCTCCACCGCGGCCGGTGCCGGCAAGGCGTTGATGATCGGTCTCGCCGGCATCATCGTGACCGCGGCGGGCTACTTCGTCTCCGGTGCCCATGCCATCGCCATGTCCTGGCTCGTCGGCGTGACCTATTGGACCGCCATGGCGATCGGCATGCTGATGCTGATCCTCATCCATCACATTTTCGACGCTTCCTGGTCGGTGCTTCTGCGCCGCCAGTTCGAGCACGGCCTCGCCGCCTTCAAGTGGCTGGCGCTGCTCTTTGCGCCGCTCGTTGTCGTTTCCATGCTTGGAACGCATGACATGGTCTGGCCTTGGATGAATCCGGCGGGTGAGATCCATGGCGGCCACACGGTCGGGCATGATCCGCTCTACCTGAAGAAGGCGGTCTTCCTGAATCTGAACATGTTCATCGGCATGACGGCGGCCTTCTTCCTCCTGTGGATGTGGCTCTCCGCCCGCCTGCGCAAGGCCTCCTTCACCCAGGACAAGGACGGTGACGTGAAGTGGACCTTCATGAATCGCAAGACCGCCGCCTTCGGCCTGCCGATCGGCGCGCTCACGCTGACCTTTGCCTCCATCTATTGGATCAAGAGCCTGGAGTACCACTGGTTCTCCACCATGTACGGTGTGTGGTTCTTCGCCAATTGCGTCCGCGGGGCCCTTTCCCTCGGCGTACTGATCATGCTGTGGCTCTGGTACCGCGGTGACTACAAGGGCATTCTCAACACGAACCACTGGCATTCCATCGGCCAGCTCATGCTCGCCTTCACGGTGTTCTGGGCCTACGTGACCTTCTCCCAGTACTTCCTGATCTGGAACGCCAACGTGCCGGAGGAAACCTTCTGGTACAACCTGCGCGAGATCAACGCCGACGGCACGCCCAACCAGTGGAAGTACATCGGCATCTTCGGCATTCTGTTCGGTCACTTCGTTGTGCCCTTCCTCTTCCTGCTGTCCTACCGCTACAAGGTGACCCATTCCCGGATGCGCTTCATCTCGCTCTGGATCCTGGCCGTCATTTTTCTCGATATCTGCTACAACATCCTGCCCGCGCTGAAGGATGCCCATGGCAACGCTCTCCCGTTTTTCTCCCTGAATCTGATCTGGTCCATCACCGCCACCATCGGCGTCGGCGGTATCTGCATCTGGGCGTACCTGCGGAGTTTCCCCGGCACCAAACTGGTCCCCATCTGTGACCCGCGCATCAAGGAGTGCTTGACCCACCATGAGTGATCGCACCGCATCCACCAAGCCCGCCTCCCTGCTTTCGGTCCTGGGCATCCTCGCCTGTTTCGCCCTGTTCCTGCTGCTGGTATATGTCGCGTACCTGCCGCGCCAGTCCGGGCCCTACGTGGGAGACGGCATCCGCACGCCCGCGGAACGCCTCGCCAAACTAGCCGAGCTGCGCTCGAACGAGCACAAGCACGGCCATTCCTACGCTTGGATCGACCAGTCCGCCGGTTCCGTGCAGCTGCCGATTGACCGCGCGATGGAACTGACCGTCCAGCATTACAATTCCCAGCGCTAACCCTGGCCACATTTTCAAAGAGATGACCACTGTTTCCCCCAACCATGCCTCGGCCGAGGCCGGCGGGATTGATGCCTCCGCCCGCTGTCCCCTGGGCCTGCTCACGGCCTTTGCGCTGCTCTGGCTCGTGGCCGGCGGCGTGCTGGCCATGCTCAATCTGCTGCAGTTGCAAAACCCCGGCCTGCTGGCCGACTGCTCCTGGTTCACCTATGGCCGCCTGCAGGCGCTGCAGGAGACCGTTTTCATGTATGGCTGGGCGGTCAACGCCGGCCTGGCTGCGGCCACCTGGCTGCTGGTCCGGCTCAGTGGTGAAAACCTTCGCGGGGCGAATTATCTCATGGCGGGCGCGGTCTTCTGGAATCTGGCCATCGTGCTCGGGTTGGTTGGGATTGCCACCGGTTACGCCGCCACCTCCCATCCGCTGCTGCAGTTGCCTGCTTATGTGCAGCCGATCCTGCTGTTCGCCTATGCGGTGATGGCCGTACCGGGCATTCTGGCCTGGACCGGCCGGCGCAAGGAGCAGACCTACGCGACCCAGTGGTACGCGGTCGCCGCGCTGGTCCTGCTGCCGTGGTTCTTTTCGGTCGCCCAGGTCATGCTCACCTTCCTGCCGGTGCGCGGCACGCTGCAGGCGGTGGTGGCCACCTGGTATGCCCAGAATTTCTTCAGCCTCTGGCTGGCGCCGATCGCCCTCGCGGCGGTCTATTATCTCCTGCCCAAGATCACGGGTCGCGTGCTGCACAACTATGATTTCGCGATCTACGGCTTCTGGGCGCTGCTGGTCTTCGGTCCCTGGATGGGCGGACGCCAGTTGATCGGCGGACCGGTCCCGGCCTGGATCGCGACCGTGGCGATTGCGAGCAGCGTGCTGGTGCTGTTCCATCACTTCATCGTCGTCGTCAACATCCGCGACATCTTCCGGCTCACCGGCAGCACCGCCTTGTTCTTCGTCACCGTCGGCATCGCGGCCTATCTGCTCGGCGGTCTGGTTGATGCCGTGTTTGCCACCCGCGCACTGGCCAAAGTCACCCAGTTCACGTACTTCCAGCAGGCCCAGCAGCAATTGGCCTTGGGGGCCTTCTCCATGATCATTTTCGGGACCATCTACTACATGGGTCCCCGCCTGGCCGGTGCCGCCTGGCCTTCAATTGCCCTGATCCGCGCCCACTTCCTGTCCGTCCTGATTGGGTTTGCCCTGCTGGTGGTCAGCCTGGGCATGGCGGGATGGGTGCAGGGCCACGATCTCAATGATGCCTCCGTCACTTTTGCCACCATGGGCGACCATACTCGTCCGTGGCTGCAGCTGGCCGCGGTGGCGCATGGCGTCGCTTTGATCGGCAATCTCCTGCTCACCGTGCACTTCCTCCGGTTGTTCTTCTCCAAGCCGGCGCCGGTTGCATTCGGACAGTCGGCGGCGCTGGAGGCGTCTGCGTCATGAAAAACGGATTCATCTTCTTCTTCGGCTTGTTTTTCGTCCTGGCTCTTTCCTGGGCTGGCCTCGTGCTCGGCACCAATGCCCAACTGGGCGATCTGGCGCCCTTCTACGACGATATGGAAGGCAAGGCCTTCCCGGAACGCGCGCCGGGCATCGCCTCCCGCGGCCAGCTGGTTTATCAGGAGCTCGGCTGCGCCGCGTGCCACACCCAGCAGGTGCGCCGGCCGGATTTTGGCAGCGACAAGGCCCGCGGCTGGGGTGAGCGCCAGAGTGTGGCGCGGGATTATGTGCACCAGACATTCCCGCAACTCGGACAGATGCGCATCGGTCCCGACCTCGCGGACTTTGGCACCCGCGCCGCCAAGAATGGCGTGAACGAATCTGCTCTCCTGGCCGACCTCTACAACGGCAAGAACGGCATGCCCGCTTATCGGTTCCTCTTTGAACAGCGCAAGCTCACCGGGGAATCCTCCGCGAAGGCGCTGACGGGTGGGGCCCGCGCCGGGTACCAACTGGTTCCGACAGCCAAGGCCGAGGCGCTCGTGGCTTACCTGCTCAGTTTGAAACAGACTTATGAATTCGCCGAGGCTCGTCCTTACGAACCCGCCGCAGAACAGAAAGGGGCCCACTGATGAGCACGCCTTCACCAGTTGATCCCCGCCAGGAAAAGTCCGCTATCGCGGATGAGAATCTCTGTGCGGTGCACGACCAGCCCAATGCCGGCAAATCCGGTGCGGCCGGCCACTATCACTTGCTGCCGCTGGCCCTGCTGTTCGTCTTCAGCGGACTCATCTTTTATGCCGGCTCCTACCTGAACCGTTATTCGGGTCATTTCAGCAGTAGGGTGTTTGATGAGCGTCAATTACCGACCAGCGGCGCGGCCGTGGCGGCCAAGATCGATCCCTTGGTTTTGGGCAAGAAGCAGTACGCGCTCGCGTGCGTGACCTGCCACATGCCCAATGGTCTCGGTTTGCCCGGGGTTTATCCTCCGCTGGCGGGATCCGAGTGGGTCCTTGGCAGCGAAGAACGGCTGGTCAATATCGTCCTCCACGGCCTCAAGGGTCCGGTCACCGTCAAGGGTAACGTCTATGGCACCGCCGCCATGCCAGCCTTCGGACAGGTCCCGGGCAGCGGTTACAATTGGAACGACGAGAAGATCGCCGCCGTGCTGACCTATATCCGTCATGAATGGGGCAATGCCGGCACTCCGATCGCCATCGAGAAGGTGACGGAGCTGCGCAACAAGGCCGGCAGCCGGAAGGAATGGTCCGAGGCGGAGTTGCTTGCGCTGCCCTGAGGCGGATTGATCCCCGATCGCATTCAAAGCCGCCCGCATGTGCGGGCGGCTTTTTTCTGAGCTGAAATGTAGGGCGGGGTCTCCGAACCCTGCCTCGTTCGTGTGCTCCGGTAGGCAGCGAGCTTGCTCGCGCTCGAAACGAATGCGCAGCCCAAACAAGCGCCCGCAAGCGGGCTGCCTACCAATGCAGGCAGGGTTCGGAGACCCCGCCCTACATCCTGCATCCTTGTTACGCCCCCAGCTTCTTGCCTGGCACCAGATAGTTCTGGACGTAATCCCGCACGGATTCGGTCAGCGCGGTCATGGGGCGCTTGTACCCGGTGGTGCGGAGCTTGGTGATGTCGGCCTTGGTGTAATACTGATATTTTCCGCGCAGGGCTTCCGGCATCTCGATGAAATCAATGGCGGGCTCCCGCCGCAGCGCCGCAAAGATGGCCCGGGTCAGCGTGAGCCAGGTGTTGGCTTCGCCCGAGCCCAGGTTGTAGAGTCCGCCCGCGCCGGTGGCCGATTCGGCAAAGTGGAGGGTCATCTCCACGGCATCCTTCACGTACAGGAAGTCACGCATCTGCTCCCCGTCCTTGTAGTCGGGATGATGGCTCTTGAACAGACCCACGCGGCCGGTTGAAAGGATCTGTTGATAGGCCTTGTTGACTAGCGAGCGCATGTCGCCCTTGTGGTCCTCGTTCGGTCCGAAAACATTGAAATACTTCACGCCGACGATCCGCTTGAGCCAGCCCTCACGCTGCGCGTGGAGGTCAAACATGTGCTTGGAATAGCCGTACATGTTCAACGGCCGGAGCCGGGCGATGTTGTCATCGCGGTCATCCATTCCCTGGGCACCGTCGCCATAGGTGGCGGCGGACGAGGCGTAGATGAAGCGGGCATCGATCTCCTGGGCCCAACCGGCGAGTTCCTTGGTGTAGGCGTAATTGTTGTCGATCAGGTAGGCGGCATTGCGCTCGGTGGTGGCCGAGCAGGCGCCGAGGTGAAACACGGCCGAGAATTTGCCAAAGGATGTTGGCTTGGCCGCCAGGCGGCTGCGCAGCACATCGGCCTCCACGTAATCGGCAAACTTGAGCGCCACGAGGTTCTTCCACTTTTCATCGGAGCCAAGGTAATCGCAGACCACGATGTCCGAGTGCCCGCGCTGGTTGAGGGCCCAAACGAGGGCGCTGCCGATGAAACCGGCTCCGCCCGTGACGAGAATACGGCCGTGTAGAGAGCTCATGTGTCGGCTGACAATTCTCCCGCCCGGGCCTTGGCCGCAAGCACGGTTTCCCGCATGAGGCCGCGAAAATCACCCGCTTCCATCCGGCGCAATCCGGCCAGCGTCGAACCGTTGGGTGAGGTTACCTGGTTGCGCAAAGTCTCCGGGTCCGCCTGCTGGCGGACCAGCAACCGGGCCGAACCCAGCACGGTTTCACTGGCAAGCAGGGTGGCGGTCGCGCGCGACAGCCCGGCGGCGATGCCGGCGTCGCGCATGGCGGCGATGTATTCGAAGAGAAATCCGGGGCCGCAGCCGCTGATGGCGGTCGCCGCATCCATTTGTTCCTCAGGCAGTGGCAGGTGCTGACCGCACGACTCCAACAGCAATTGCACGGTCGCAAGGTCCGGCTCAGTCAGCGGTTGCAGCGTGCACCAGGGTGTGATGGCCGCGCCGATGGCCGCCGGGGTATTGGGCATGGTGCGGACGATGTTCCGGGCCTGCGGGAAGACCCGGGCGAGGCTGGCCAGTCGCTTGCCGGCCAGAACCGACAGCACGAGTTTGCCGGCCGTGAGATCGGCAAGTCGCGGATCGGCCCCGGCCAGATGCTGCGGTTTGAAAGCGATTACGATCAGATCGGCCGGAGTGATCAGATCATCGAGGGAGCGGGCGTGATGGATGCCGGTCCGGGCCGCGAGCGCCGCGGCGGTGGCCCCGGTGCCACTGAGACAGCACAACTCTGCGGTCAGGGCTGGATTCCGGGCGAGCAGCCCGCCGACCATGGCTGCGGCCATGTTGCCGGCGCCAAGAAAGGCGATCCTACTCATCCTGATCGGGGAGGACTCGCTTCGCGATCGGGTGAATCATCACGGCACAGACACCGCCGCCCTGCCGATCCTTGACTGTGACCTCGCCGCCCATGTTGCGCATGGCATGGCGGGCGATGGTAAGCCCCATGCCCACGCCGACCGTGTTCTTGGAGCTGATAAAGGGTTCGAAAATGTGGTCGCGGATGGCGGCATCGAGTCCGCGACCGCGGTCTTCAATGTTGATCTGCACCGCGGGATTTCCCGGCGTTCTCTCCGTCTGCTCGGTATTGAGCCAGATCGGCCGGGGCTTGTCGACGGGGCCGTCATAGCTTTCCCAGGCATTGTGCAGCAGCTTGACGATGGCATCCTCGAAGACCTCGCAATTGGTCTCGATCGCCAGGCTGCCGAGCGGGTTGTTCAAGGTCACGGGGATCTGGCTGCCGCGTTCATGCCGGAAGCGGGTGAGCGCATCGTCCAGCATCTGCTGCAGATTGCATTTGACGAGCGGCGGGCGCGATTTGACGACGAGCGAGCTCAACTGCTTGACGATGGTCACGATGCGCTGCACCGCGTCCTCGACGCTCTGGACGTTCTGTTTCACCAGCTCGGGCCGGTCGTGATAGGCCTTGATGAGATCGAGGTACCCGATGACGACCCCGAGCAGGTTGTTGAGATTGTGGGCTATGCCCTGGGTGACGGCGCCCACCGTCGCGGCCCGGCGCGCCTCGGTGAGGCGGCCCTGCAGATTGAGCATCTCACGGTTGATGGACACAACCCGGAGTTGCGTCGAAACCCGGGCGAAGGTCTCGTCGAGGTCGATCGGCTTGGTGATGTAGTCCACCGCACCGACGCCGAGTCCCTCGAGTTTGCCTTCCTTCGAGGAACGCGCGGTGATGAAAATGACCGGGATGGAGTGGGTATCCTCGTGGGCCTGCAGGCGCTGGCAGACCTCGATGCCGTCCATGTCGGGCATCATCACGTCGAGCAGGATCAAGTCCGGCCGGTCCTTGCTGACCTTGTCCAATGCTTCCAGGCCGCTGTAGGCCGTGGTCACGCGAATGCCCTCCCGTTCCAGCTTTTTCTTCAGCAACTGAACATTGATGGGCTGGTCATCAACAACCAGAACGGAGGGCGCGGGCATGATGGAATACAATTACGGCTTGGAGGCAGGATGCAATCCCGGCATCGCAGATCAGTGTCAACTGGCGGTCTGCAGCCGGTAGGCTTTGACGGTGTTTTTCATCAACATCGCGACGGTCATCGGTCCGACACCGCCTGGGACCGGGGTGATCTTGGACGCGAGGGGCGAGACGGTGGGGAAATGCACGTCGCCGGTCAGGCGATAGCCGGTTTTCTTCGTCGCATCCGGCACACGGTTGATGCCCACGTCGATGATGACGACGCCGGGTTTGACCATGTCGGCGGTGACGAATTCGGCGCGACCGATGGCCGCGATGAGCACATCGGCCTGCCGGGTGATGCCGGGCAGGTTGGACGTGGCGGAGTGGCAGATGGTGACGGTGCCATTGGCGCCGGCCTTCTTCTGCAGGGCGAGGAGGGCGACGGGCTTGCCGACGATGAGGGAGCGGCCGAGCACGACCACATGCTTGCCCTTGAGATCAACTCCACTGCGGGCGAGAATTTCCATGATGCCGGCGGGCGTGCAGGCCACGAAGCCGGTTTCATCCTCCTGCGCGACCTTGCCGAGGTTGACGGTGTTGAATCCGTCCACGTCCTTGGCCGGCGAGACGCGCCGGAAAACGGCCACTTCGTCAATGTGCTTGGGCAGCGGGGACTGCACCAAAATGCCGTCCACGCCGGAATCGTTGTTGAGCCCGTCGATCAGCGCGAAGAGTTCGGCTTGGGAAATCGAAACCGGCGGCAGGATGATGCGGCTTTCGAGGCCGATCTCCGCGGCGGATTTCTCCTTCTTTTTCACATAGGAGACCGAGGCCGGGTCCTCGCCTACGCGCACGAGCGCGATGCAAGGTTTGCGACCCTTGATCGCGCCAACCTCGGCTTTGAGTTCCGCCACGATGTCGTTGGCGATTTTGTTTCCATCGATTAGTTCCATGGTGAATGAAGGCCGTGAATGCGTCGCGGCAGGCGCGGTGTCTCCGGCTGCGGACGGTTATTTGAGCTGCAGGCTCTCGACCTCGATGACGATGTCGCGCGCGCCGGGCATGGCCTTGGGTTTGCCAAAAACCACGACCACATGGTCGACGTACTTTTCGATCTGGTCGGTGAGGAGCAGCTTGGTCACGTCAAGGTAGGCGTAGCGCACGCCGGCATCGTCATTCAATTGCCAGTCATACGGCCGGCGCGGGGCGAACGGGCGCTTGGAGGAAACGAATTTGCCCTGGAACAGGCGGGGCAGGGCGCCGGAGCCGTCATTGAGATTGACCACGGGGGCCGACTGTCCGGCCGTGCCCACACCGTAGGCTGTCGGCGAGACGGGAGCCGGCGCCGGGGCGGGGAGGGGGCGGGGGACATCGGTCAGCCGCGGACTGGAGGTCATGACCGGGGCCGTGGCGGACAGGCCGCCGGTGACGCGGATGTAACCGGTGACCTTCTTTTCAAGACGGATTTGCGTCCATTTGCCGCGGAGACCGGTGATGGCGGCGGGATCGCCGAAGTCCATGGTCGTGATGATGGCCGAGTCCGTGCTGGGCTTCAGGTAAATCGCCGCACCCGGTTTCACATCGAGGCTCTTGCCGATGTCCTTATTCTGCACGTAGCCCTCGAAGGGGCCGGGAACCTCCACGGCCACCCAGCCGCTGGGCGCGGATGCGGAGGCGAAGATGGGTGCGGTGCCCGCCTTCAGGAAGGTGATCGCCGGTGACGTGGCATCAGGCCGGGTGTGGACGGCGGTGGTCTCGGTGAGCGGCGCGGCGGCGAGGGGCAGACCGCTCGCAAGCGCGAGCGCGAAGAGGGCGGATAGTTTAGCTTTCATCTGTGACAGAGGTGGTTTCGTGATCGGTGGCTCCGCGATAGGGCCGCGGAATTTTGAACAAAAGTGCGACTTCCCTGCTAGTCAGTTGTTTCATCGCCCGCAATGGGATTCCCTTGAGGCGGAAAGCGCCGATCTGGTAGCGGCGCAGGCGTTTCACGTCGTACCCCAGCGCGGTAAAGAGCAGGCGGATCTCGCGCTTCTTGCCATGGTGCATGTGCACGTCGAGATCGGTGGAGGACTGGTCGGCACTGGGATTGACGAGGGCGGCCCGTTCCACCTTCAGACGCTCGCCCTCGTACATGATGCCCTTGATGAGCGATGGCAGGCGGGACTGGGAAAACGGCTGCTTGAGGATGACGTGGTAGCGTTTGACCACGATGTTGGACGGATGCATCAGCCGGTTGGCCAGGTCGCCGTCGGTGGTGATGATGACCAGGCCTTCGCTGTCCTTGTCGAGCCGGCCGGCGCAGAAGAAGCGCAGCGGGGCGAGTTCGCGGGGGAGCAGGTCGAAAATGGTTTCGTCGTTATGCGGGTCGTCGTTGGAGCACACCAGCCCGCGAGGCTTGTGCACGGCGAGGGTGACCCGGGGTTGCGGCGTGCCCCGCACGGGTTTGCCGGCGCAGGTCACGCGGGAGACGCCGGGAATGATCTTCTGTCCCAGTGTGGCGGCGGCCCCGTCGACCCAGACTTCGCCCTGCGCAATCATGGCCTCAGCCTGGCGGCGGGAGCAGACGCCGGCATCGGCGAGGTATTTTTGCAGTCGGACGGGAGCGGCAGCGGTCATGTGGCAACGCAGTTGGCGGCATTTCGGCGTCCGGAGCAAGCCCGCGACTCAGTTAAAACAAAGGCTTGCGGCGGATTTTGGCGCCACCATTCATCCGCTGTCATGTCAGAACCAGCCGCCCCCTCCGTGTACACGAAGGACAATCCCTTTCCGGCCATCATCATCGGCAACCGGGTGCTCAACCAGCCCGGTTCCGCCAAGGAAACACGGCATTTCAGCGTGAGCCTGAGAGGCAGCGGTCTGCATTATGAGCCGGGCGATTCGCTGGGCATTTACCCGACCAATCGTGAAGTCGAAGTCGAGGAAATCATCTCCCTGCTGGGCGCCACCGGTGAGGAAGAGGTCATCCCGGCCCGCGCCACGCAACCCATGAAACTGCGCGCGGCCCTGACCCAGGGTCTGGATCTCGACAGTCCGACGAGAAAAATGGTCGAGCTTGTCGCCGCCAAGATTACGGACGAGGCGCCGCGCCGGCAGTTGCTGGATCTGCTGTTGCCCGGGAATCAGGCGCGGTTGGAGACTTTCCTGCATGAGCGCAGCTTTGTGGATTTTCTGCACGAGTACCCCACGGCCAAGTTCGCTCCACAGGAATTCGTCGGACTGCTCCGGCGCCTGATGCCGCGACTTTATTCCATCGCATCCTCCCCCAGGTATTTTCCGGACGAGGTGCATCTGACCGTGGCGGCGGTGCGCTACCGGACCAACAACCGCGATCGCGTCGGTGTATGCTCCACGTATTTGTCGGACCGGGTCACGCTGCATGCCGACCCCGTGCCGGTGTTTGTCCATCATTCGCACTTCAAGCCGCCGGCGGATGGAGCGCAGGATTGCATCATGGTCGGTCCGGGCACGGGCATCGCGCCTTTCCGGGCCTTTGTGCAGGACCGCATCGCCGCGGGTGCCACGGGTCGAAACTGGGTGGTGTATGGCGACCAGAGCCGGGCCACCGATTTCATCTATGGCGACGAGTGGCTCAAATACGTCGCGGAAGGAAAGGTTGCGCGGCTCGATCTCGCCTGGTCGCGCGATCAGGCCCACAAGGTGTATGTGCAGGACAAACTGCGCGAAAACGCGGCCGAGCTTTGGGCCTGGCTGCAGGGCGGGGCGGGGTTCTACGTCTGCGGCGACGCCAAACGGATGGCCAAGGACGTGGACCTTGCACTGCACGAGATTGTGGCGCAACAAGGCGGGATGGACACCGCCGCCGCGGCCGACTACGTCAAGCAGTTGAAAAAGAACAAACGCTACCAACGCGACGTCTATTGATCCCCCTTTCATCATGAGTCTGACCTACACCAATCGCACAGCCCTGGTAACCGGCGCCGGCCGCGGCATCGGCCGAGCCATCGCGGAGACCCTCGCCCGCAACGGCGTCACGGTCATCTGCGTCTCAAAGTCCGCCGATTCCTGCGGAGCGGTTGCGACCGCCATCAACGCTGCCGGCGGCAAGGCCAAGGCCCTCGCCGTGGACGTGGCCGACGGGGCGGCGGTCGCCAAGGCAGCGGAAACGTTGCTCACGGAGTTCCCACTCATTGACATCCTCGTCAACAATGCCGGCATCACCCGTGACGGCCTGCTCTTCCGCATGAGCGAGGCGGATTGGAACGATGTGATTTCCACCAATCTCTCGAGCTGCTTTCACTGGACCAAGAACCTGGCCCGCCCGATGACACGCGCCCGCTGGGGCCGCATCGTGAACATCACCTCGGTCAGCGGCATCATGGGCAACGCCGGGCAGGCGAACTATTCCGCCTCCAAGGCCGGGATGATCGGCCTGACCAAGAGCCTCGCGCGGGAGTTCGCCGGCCGGAACGTGACGGTCAATGCCGTCGCCCCGGGTTTCATCAAGACCGACATGACGACTGAATTCGTGAACAGCCCCGAGGTATCGGCCAAAATTCTGGAAGCGGTTCCCCTCAAGCGTTTCGGCGAAGCGGCGGACA
>CAZFHG010000041.1:0-12116 GCA_964518665.1 uncultured Opitutaceae bacterium
GAAGGAACTCGTGACCGTCGAGATCAAGTGGGAGAAGAATGACAAGGGTCAGTTCATCCCCAAGGAGCAGCCCGGCACCGAAAAGACGCGTCCCGCGCAGCTCGTGCTGCTCGCGATGGGCTTCCTCGGGCCGGAACAAGCCCTGCTCAAGGAGATCAACGTCGAGACCGACGCCCGCTCCAACATCAAGGCCGAGCACGGTGCGTTCACCACGAGCATCCCCGGCGTCTTCGCCGCCGGCGACTGCCGCCGCGGCCAGAGCCTGGTCGTTTGGGCGATCAACGAGGGTCGCGGTGCCGCGCGCGAGTGCGACCGCTACCTGATGGGTTCGACTGACCTGCCGTAAGGCGGGGCCGGGCACTTGCGCCAAGGTAGGCCGCCCGCTCGCGGGCGCTCGTTTGGCGTGCGCATGCCATTCGAGCGCGAGCAAGCTCGCGGCCTACGGGCCTGCCGACCCGCCCTCCATTGGCTCCGGCCCGCGTCCTGCTACACTCCAGGCATGGCCTACAAGAAAATAGTCATGGAGCTGGACAAGAAGATCGCGCTGGTGGCGCACGATCACAAGAAGCGCGACCTCGTCGAGTGGGCGAAGTTCAACCGCGACCTGCTGGCGCATCACAAGGTCTATGCCACGGGTACGACCGGTCTGCTGCTTGAGAAGGAACTCAAGTTCCCGATCACCAAACTGCAGAGCGGCCCACTGGGTGGCGACCAGCAGATCGGCGCGAAGATCGTGGATGGTGAAATCGACTTCCTGATCTTCTTCTGGGATCCGCTCGAGCCGCAGCCGCACGATCCCGACGTCAAGGCGCTGCTCCGCATGGCCGTCGTGTGGAACATTCCCATCGCCTGCGACCGGGCATCGGCGGATTTCATGATTTCCTCTCCGCTGATGGACAAACCGTACTCGCGCCTCGTGCCGGATTACGACGTGTACCGCGGCCGGGCGATCCCCGCCGGGGATTCGGCGCCACCGAGCTCGCCGGACAAAAAGAAATAGCCGAAGCAATTTTAACCACGGATTGCACGGATGCCACGGATGGAAGGCCTGACCAATGCATTAGCCACAAAAAGCTCAAGAAGCTCAGAAATCCGGAATCTGGTTCAATTCCTGAGTATTTTGAGCCTCTTGTGGCCATTTTCATCCGTGGTATCCGTGCAATCCGTGGTTAAAAATTGAATTTCACGCCACCAACATCTGCCCCATTCGCGGTTAAACTCCTTGTCGCCGGCGGGAATTGCCGCGAAATGTGCGCCGATGCCTTCGAAGCCTATTCCCGGTTCCTCCGGTGAAATCCTGACCGAGCTGCCGTCGCCCTACATACCCCATGCGGCGACGGGGTTGCTGCATCTGCCGCGTTTTCTGGCGAAGTGCAAATACGTGAAGGAGCATGGCGCGCTGCCGGCGAGCTACGCGAAGAACTACAAGCGCGGCATGGACAAATTTCTCTGCCTGCATCTCGGCGTGGATCCGAATGCCGTCGAAAAAATCGTGCATGAGTGCCTCGACGCCGGCCTCGACGAGGCCGAGCGTGACCGCCGGCTGCTGGCACTGTTTCCCGCCGACTTGCGCGCGGCCAAGTGGAATCGCAGCTACGTGCAGAAGGGAATGACGGTCAGCGGGCGTGAATTTCTGAAGGAGGCGCTGACCAACATGGGCTGCGCCGACCGTACGGCGGATATCCTCAGCGTCGTCGACCTGATGGATTTTGACGAGGGCCGGATCGACTAGGCTGCATTGGCAGAGAAGATTCGGCAAGACGTCGAGATTGCTCGCGCCTAAACCGCGCCCGCCAGCGGGCTGTCCACTGTGGCCGCATGGACCTGAGTGAAATCTGCCAACACGCTCTGGCCGGCTGCCAAAAACAAGAGAGCCGCTCCACAAGGGAGCGGCTCAGGTTCTGTATTTGCGAAGCGCCTTACTTCTTCTTCTTGCTGGCGGCTTTTTTCTTCGCGGGTTTCTTGGCAGCTTTTTTGGCCATCGGTTTATTGCTCCGTATTGTGTGGGCTTTGGGTTGAAGAACTCACCACGGCTCATCGCCGTGCGCGAGTTATATCCATTTAAATCAACCCGCCTTCGAAAACGCGCAACACAATTGCGTCACAAAAATTATTTTCCGCTTTGCGGAAAATTCCGCGCGAAATTTTTTTGGCGGCATTTACGCGGAAAATTTCCGGCTCAATGCAGCGCGCCGGGCGCGGTGGCGGGATCGGAGTGCGCGGTGACCACGTGGCGCACGGTCGCGAGATTTTCCCGCACCAATGCGCCCATCGTCTCGCATTTCAGGTAGTCCGCCCGCTTGTAGTGCTCCGCGAGGCTCGTGCGCAGCGCCTGGATTTTCTCCTCGGGCGCGAGCGGATCGTGCGCCATCGCCTCGAGCAGATGGCCGAGGCGCACCGCCGCCAGGTCCGCGCGCTGCAGCATGAGCGTCTGCTCCTCGCGCTGGTATTGCAGCGCGGTCTGCACGTGCAGGTGCTTGGTGCAATAGGCGACGAGCGGCGCGTTCTCCTTGAAGAACTGCGGAAGATAAAAATGCATCCGGCTGTTGTACGACTGCTGGTCGAAGTCCATCGCGCGGATGCGCACCTGGGCCTCCTCGAAGTCGGGCGTGAGGACAAAGACGAAGTTGTACGAGCGCATGTCGCCAAGCAGGCGCACGAAGCAGCGCTCGTTGAACTTCACCAGTTCCTTCGCGACGCGGATGGGCTTCAGTTCGGAATTGTTCATCCAGCGGTCGATGAAGATGTCCCCGGGGATGCCGGCGATGTGCTCCTCGATCAGCGTGTTGCCGTGCGTGAGAAAGTTCAGGCGGTTCGGCGAAAGCAGGTGCTCGAGTTCGAGTCCGTAGATGCGCGACGCGTCGGCCTTCTTCACGTAGAAGTAGTCCTGGTTGTCGTTGTAGGCGTTGACGACCCGCACGCGGAAGGGCGTGGAGTTGCCGAAGCTGCAGAAATCCACGCGATCAACGTACAGGTGCTGCACCACGGTGAGATTACCGTCGACCTTCAGGCGCGCGTAGATGCGTTTCAGCCCCTCGTAGAGCGGTCCCATCTCTTCGGAGCGGTAGATGACGCTGTCCCAGAGCGTGGGCCGGCCCTGCGCGTCGCAGAGCGGAATCGATTCGTGGAAGTCGCGCAGCCGCTCATACGTCGCCGGTAATTCCCGTTCGCGCCGGTAGCGGTGCAGGTAGGTCCGCAGCCCATCACTGATCGGCAGGCTGGGTTTTTTCGGAGTGGCGGCATTGAGGCTCAGGTCCACGGGCATGCGCGGAAGCTAGCGGACGCTTTCCCGCTGGCAATGCGCGAACTGCCCGGCTTGTGCCGTTCGGCAGCGGAGGTATGATGCCGTGCCATGGGTTGCGGTTCGCCGATGCACTGGTTGTTGCTGTCCCTGTTTGCCGTGTCCGGCTTGCGGGGAGAGGCGTCGAAGCCGGTGGCGGCCGACACCTTTGACGGAAAACTGCTGGCGCGGGTGATCTTCGCTGAAACGAACCGCATCCGGCACGCGGTTCACCGCAAGCCCTTCAAGCCGGATGCGCGGCTGGACAAGGCGGCGGCCGGCCATGTGCTGACTCTGGCGCTCACCCAGACCCTGGCGCACCAAAGTCCGCTGGCGAGCCGGGATACCGTTGAGGCCAGAATCGAGTCGGCCGGCCTGCAACCCACGGTGGTGCGGGAGAATCTCGCGCGCATGCCCGTGCTGGAGCATGTAAACGGATCCAACCGCCGGCCGACCTATGCCGAGCTGGCCGGGCGGATTGTGCACGGCTGGCTTGATTCACCGGATCATCGCGAAAACCTGCTCAGCTCCGATGTCACCCATGTCGGCGTGGCGACGCGGCTCGTGTGGGTGCCAGTGCGCACGGAAGCGGTTTTTGTCGTGCAGGTGTTCTGCACGCCCGCTCCGCCGCGGCCCGAGGGCCTAACTGAACCACCGGACAATCGCGGGCGAGGGGGCGGGAACCCGTTGCGGAATGCCCCCATGGCGCAGTGAGTCGGTGGCGGCGCAGCCCGCGGCGATGCTCTCGCGCGCGGCCAGCGGCGAGGTGTCGGTGTGGCCGCCCTCCCGTACGTAGCGCAGGAATTCGCCGATGATCTTCGGGTCGGCCCCGCCGTGGGTGCCGCGTTGGATGGGAATGCGGTAGGTGGCGTCGGCCTTTTCGTTCCAGCTCGCGCGCTGGTTCCAGAGTCGGAGATGGGTGCCGGGTTCGCCGTTGCCGAAATTCTCCAGGCGCCCCTCGGTGCCGATGACCGTGTAGTTGCGCCAGTAGTCGGGCGTGTAGTGGCACTGCGCGTAGGTGGCGAAGACGCCGTTATCGAGCTTCATCTGCATGGAGCTCAGGTCCTCGATATCGATGCGGTGGTTGAGACCGCGGAATTTGGTGGGCGGGAAGAGTTTCCAGTCCTGATCCGCCACGTTGATCCGCCGCGGCCCCTTCATCGCCGGCTTTCGTCCCGGGAGGTCGCCGTAAAGCGTGAGCGCCCCGAGGGCGTTGACCAGACGGCTGTAGCCGCCGCACAGCCAGTGGATGACGTCGATGTCGTGCGCGGCCTTCTGCAGGAGCAGGCCGTTGACGTACTGGCGCTCGGCATGCCAGTCGCGGAAATAGAAGTCGCCGCCGTGGCCAACAAAATGACGGCACCAGCAGGCCTTCACCTCGCCGATCACGCCCTCGTCGATGAGCGCCTTCATCTTCCGGACAAAGGCCATGTGGCGCATGTTGTGGCCGACGTAGAGACGCACCTGGTGTTTCTTCGCGGCGGCAAGGATGCGGTCGCAGGCCGCGGTGCTGAGCGCCATGGGCTTTTCAAGGTAGATGGCGTGGCCGTGCGCGATGGCGGCAAGGGCCTGCTCCTCGTGGAGGAAGTCGGGCGTGCCGATGATGACGGCGTCGAGGTCGCGTTCGAGCAGGGCCTGGTATTCGTGGGTGGTGAAGATGTCCGCGCCGAATTCCGTGCGGTTGCGCTCCAGCGTCGTCGGGCTGACGTCGCAGCAGGCCACGATGCGGGCGCCGCGGCCGGGTTGATGGGCGGTGCGGGCGAGATTGCCGCCGCGGCCGCCGGAGCCGATGACGCCGAGCTTGAGATCAGGTTTTTTCATATTGGGAGAAAGCGGGTGAAAGTGCCGATGGGCGGATCCATTTCACGCACATTTCCCGCCCGGTGCGAAGCGAAGAATCCATCCGGCGCTGTTCTGTCGCGCGCGACCAACCGTTGCCGCCGGTTCAGGCGCCGGCAGTTGGACGGTGCAGCCGGCGGTAGTCCAGCGGGCGCAGCCCGGGCGTGTGCGCCGAAAACGCTGCGTAAAACGGCGCCACCGACGCGAAACCGCTTTCCATCGCCACATCGAGCACCTTCAGGTCCGTCGTGATCAGGAGGCGCTGGGCGTGCGACACGCGCAGCCGGGTGAGATATTCCCAGATGCTGGCGCCGCACTGCTTCTTGAAGACGCGCATCAGGTATTTCGGATGCAGCCGCGCGTGGTCGGCGATGACCTGGATGGTGAGCGGCTCGCGGTAGTGCTGTGCGATGAAGTGTGTCACCCGCGCAATCTGCCCGGCCCCGGCGGCTCCAACCGGCCGGTTGTTCCGCCGGCTGGCGGTGGGCGTGCCGAGGGCGAGGCGATGGAAGCGGGCCTCCATTTCCAGATGCAGCACGTGCAGGCGCGTGGGTTCGCCGCTCGCGGCATCCGCCAGCCAGCGCTCCAGCAGCGGCCGGTCGGCTTCGTCCGCCGGCCCCGTGACGATTTCACCGCGCAGCAGACGGTCGGAAAGCGCGTTGGGCAGCCGCCATTGCAGGAACCAGCCGAGCGGCAAAGTGCACCAGATGCCCTTGCCGATGATGCCCGGGTCGAGCGTCTGGTGCGGCACACCGCCCCACAACACCGTGAAGCGGCCGGGCTCCACCGGCACCACCGTGCCGCCATGGAGATAGGAGAAGCCGCCGGAGAAGAGATAGTTGATCTCAATGTCGGGATGCGTGTGCGGAGTCTCCATCCTCCCCCCATCAGTCATGTGCCAGATGCGGAACCCATGGGCCTGCTCATGGCGGTCGGCCAGACGACGGGTGGGGGCGGGGCGGGGCATGGTTACTATTAGAGAATAAGTTGGGATTAAACGGAAAGATATTTTTGGATAGTTCGACTAGGGTGGTCGGGTCATGGAAAACCGCTTCGTACCCCACCACACCACACCACCGGTAATCAACGTCCCCGAGGCCCGCGTGCCGACGGCCCTCGATGAATACCTTTTCGACCTTAACGGCTATGTCATCCTGCGCGGCGTGCTTTCAACCGCGGAGGTGGCCGATGCCAATGCGCGCATCGATCAGATTCCGCGTTCGCTCCCCCGCAAGGGCTGGCACGGCTGGGTGCAGCGCGAGGATCACCCGGAACACCGCGGCATCAGCTACCAGCAGGTCTACGAGCTGGGCGGCACCTTCGAGCGGATGATCGACCACCCCAACTACATCAACCACGTGCTGCGGTTTGTCGGCGGCCACGACACCTTTGACTACCATCACGGCCCGGCGTTCATCGACGAGAACTTCTACACGATCCGCGGACCCGGCGAGGCCATCACCCTGCACGCGGGCGGACACGATCGTGCCAAGCGCATGGCGTTCGGTTATCACAACGGCCGTTTTCAGTGCAACCAGATCAACGTGCTCATTGCTTTCACTGACATCGGTCCAGGCGACGGGGCGACGATGGTCATCCCCGGTTCGCACAAGTCGAACATCGTTCATCCCGAGTTTCTCAAGCCGACGCGTGGTGATGAATGGAAAGATGGAACCAGTGGCGGCTCGGTGGATGGCGTGCCCGGCGCGATGGAAGTCCACATGAAGGCGGGCGACGCCATCGTGTTCGTGGATGCCATGAGCCACGGCTCGGCCCGCCGCGTGAACCCCGGTGAGCGCAAGATCGCGGTTTACCGCTACGGCTCGTCTTGGAACCGCACGCGCTGGGGCTACCACGCCTCGCCGGAACTGCTGGCCCGTGCCAATCCCTTCGCGCGCAAGCTGGTGCATCCCCAGGAATACATCCGCCCGCCCGGCACCGCCGCGCGTTGGTAGGCGAGGGATTGCCTTGGGAGCGCGACCGCCCTCGGTCGCAATCGTGCGCAGTCGTCAAGGCGGCGAGAACGAGAAAGAGAACGAGAACGATCCGATCACATCATGCTCGTTCTTTTAATCGTTCCCGCTTTCGACGGCGGCTGGTTGGTCAATGATTACGACCGAGGGTGGTCGCGCTCCCGGCGCACCGATCTCAAACCGCCCGCAAGCGTTCGCACAAAACGATCAACCGCTCGCGCAACGGTTCACCACGGGCGGTGAAGGCGCGCTGATGCTGTTCGTACTCGGTGCGACCGCCGGGGGTCTCGACGGCGATGGGAGAGAAACCGAGGCGGCGCAGATCATACGGACTGGCGCGCATGTCCACCTCGCGGATATCCCGGGCCAGGGCGAAGCAATCGGCGGTCAAATCGGCCGGCGTGAACGGCGCCAGTTTGAAGGCCCACTTGTAGAGATCCATGTTGGCGTGCAGACAGCCGCGCTGCTCGAGTTGCGGCACAGTTTCCCGGGTGGGCTGGAGTTTGTTCAACGGCCGGGCCGGGGCGGTGAAAAACCGGAAGGCGTCGAAGTGCGAGCAGGCGACCGGCATGGATTCGAGTATCCGGGCGAGTTCCTCGGACGAAAAACGTAGCGGCCAGGCGTTATGGCGTACCTCGGCGGGTGTCTGCCGGTAGACCATGGCCCACTCGTGCAGACCGTAACAGCCGAAGAACGCCGGCCGTGCCTGGGTCGTGGTGAGCAGGGTATGCAGCCAGTTGACGAATACGAGGCGGTGCGGTGGCAACGTGGCGGGATCCACCATCACGCCGCCGTCAGTCTCGCGGTATTCCGGCCAGCGCAGGAACTCGCGGGCGGCTGCGCCCGCGAGTATCACATCGGGGCCCGGATGCCAGCGGCGCAGCCACGCGGCCCGGAAGGAGTAGTAACCAAAAAGGAAATCGTAGACCGGGTGCTTCTCACCGCGTGAAACCCGCGCCTGGTGCGGGTCGGTCCAGGCTTGCACCCGCTGTTCGTGGGCCGACCGGCGGGCGAGCCAGTCGGCTTCGGCGAGGATGGTGCGAGTGGCGGACATATCGGGCCACAAGCAGCCGCAAACCGCCGGAAATGCCAAGCCTGCGACTTTGTGCAGAGCGGGGACTCCGACGTGTCCTCCGTAGCCTTGGCGAAGGAGGATCACCGCCTGGGAGCGCGACCAGCCTGCCCTCCGTAGGCCTGGCGAAGGGGGGCCCTCGGTCGCAATCGTGCGCCCGCAATCCAAGCCGAGAAAGAGAAAGATAAAGAGAACGAGAAAGATTGGATTCTAGCGCAGCGAAGGAGGCCAGGCGGGGATCCGAATCCCCGCCCTGCAACCGCAGAAACATCAATCCTTGTCCCGGCCCTTGCCCTTGCCGCGACCTTTGCCCGGATGCGACCGCTGGTCGGAGTGGCCGCCGCGTTCCTTGAATTTCACCTTCGCAAAATATCCCGACGGATACCGGCTGACCACATGCTGGTGATACACATAGGGTCGGTCGGTCTCCATCGTCAGCGATACGCTGCGCCCGAAATCGATCGACACATAGGTTGGGAGGGTGACGCCGGCACGCCAGTTGGAGCCTTCCAGATAAAACCACGTGCGGTCAGCCGGGCGGTAATAGACGTTGCACTCCGGGTAGAAGTAATAGGCGCGGTTGCGGCGGAAAACACGACCCGGGGCCCAGGGCGGGGGACCAGGAGGACCGACTTCCTCCACCACGACAACTTCGGGAGGAGGAGGAGGAAGGGCTTTGCCCAGCCGGATTTCTGCGGTCACGCCAATGTCAATGTCGGCGCGGGCGGAGGGCAGCAGGATCGCACCGATCAGGATGAGCAGGGGCCATGAGGTCTTCATATCACCCCATGGACCGAACCTAGCGCGGTCGGTTCGCAATCAGGCGGAATTAAACGTAAGTGTCTGCCAGCGATCGGAATTGCAGCGCATGGCTGAGCTGCGCCTTGGTCACGGGCCGGTCCAACTCCACGAGCACTTCCTTTTTCTCGCGCGGGTAGAGCTCAAAGTAGTTGTCGCTGCCGTGATGCGCGAGGCCCGGTAATTCGAAGGCGAAGCGATGCTGGAAGACATCGGAGCGGAAGGTCAGCAGGACCTTTTGCGGCGTCAGTGGGCGGACCGAAACCTCCGTCTGCGGCTTCGGCAGGGCGACGAAGCGGGGCGGCGCGAGGAAAACCGTCTCTTCGCTCACCCGAACGCCATCAATTTCGAGGGCCATGCGCAGGTAGAGGTGGTCACGGCCGTGTTCGGCCAGCGGCCCGGCGAGGTCGAGGGTCTGCTGGCGCGTACTCTGCCCGTAGCGCAGGCGGACGTTTTTCCGTCCGGTCTGCACGATCCGGCCATCCACGTGGAAAAGGTCCCAGAGCAGAACCCCGGCGGCGGGAGCAGGGGCATCGTAGACCGTGTACAGGTGCACCAGTCGCACCGTGGAGCGGCGGTAGTTGCCGATGATGGCGGTTTCCGTGCCGGGCACATGGGCGCTGACGAGTGCGGGGGCGAAGAAGCGGCGGGCGACATGCTGGAGGGCTTTCCAGCGACCGGTGTGTTCGAGGGAACTCCACGAAGCGACCGGCCAGCAGTCGTTGAGCTGCCAGTAAAGTGCGCCCATGCACACGGGCATGATGCGGCGGTAGTGCTCAACCCCGGTCTGCATGCAATGCGCCTGATTGAGCTGCGAGAGGTAGATGAGCGCGTCCTGGCTCTTGGGAAAACGGTAGAGCCGGGAGACGTAATCAAGGATGATCTGGTTGCCGGCGGTGTTCTTCTGGTGGTTTTCCATCACCGGGCCGAAAACATTGCGGTCGGCGGGCGGGCAGAAGGTCGCCTGCGTCTCCGGCGAGCAGTAGCTTTGCATGCCGAACTCGGAGACGAAGCGGAAACGCCACTTCTCGTAGTCCTTCACCGGATGGCGCGCGTGCCACACATCCCAGTAATGCGTGTCGCCGCTCTTTTCGCCCAGGGGCTTGATCGTGTAGTCGTTGCTGCGGCCCGCACCGCGGTAGGGCGAGGTGGGCCAGTAGGGCGTGATCCCGTCGAGCCCGGCGACGGCGGCGGGAAGGATTTTATGGAAAACGGCGTCGTAGTGGCGGCGCAGCTTCGGGCTTTTCTCCAGCGCGTCCCAGTTGAGTGTCTCGATCTCGTTGTTGCCGCACCAGAGCGCAAGACAGGCGCGGTGGCGGATGCGGCGGACCTGGTAGGCCGCTTCGGTGCGGACACTCGCGAGGAAGGCGCGGTCGCCAGGGTAGAGCGTGCAGGCGAACATGAAGTCCTGCCACACCAGCAGGCCCAGCTCGTCGCACACGTCGTAGAAATGCTCGCTCTCGTAAATGCCGCCGCCCCAGATGCGCAGCATGTTCATGTTGGCCCGGGCGGCGGAGCGCAGGTCGCGCGCGTAGTCGTCGCGGGTGAGCCCGGCGACGAAGCTGTGCGCGGGAATCCAGTTGGCGCCCTTGGCGAAAATGGGCCGGCCGTTGACGACAAACCGGAACGCCTCGCCCCACCGATCCTTGGAGCGATCGAGTTCAATCGTGCGCAGGCCAATGCGCCGTGACCAGCAACCGAACTCGTGCCCGACCCGGTCCCGCGCCCGCACCGTTACCGTATAGAGCGGCTGTGCCCCATGGCCGTTGGGCCACCACAGCTCCGGCTGCGCGATCTGTACCGTCAATGCATCCGCGCGCCCAGAGATCTCGGCCACCGTCCGGTCGCCCATACTCATTGTCACGTAATACGTGACAAAGCGGTTTGCGTGCGCGAGCTCGGGGCGGAAGGCGAGGGTGGCGGAGCCGTCGGCGGCGTGCGCTTGGGTGACGCGAACGCTTTCGAGGCGGTTGCCGCTCCAGGCTTCGAGGCGGAGGTCCCGCCAGATGCCGGCGGTGACGAAGCGGGGGCCCCAGTCCCAGCCGAACTGGCAGGGCTGTTTGCGGAAGACGGAACCGCGGCCGAGGGAATCGTTGAATTCCTTGGGCTGATGTTCCGGGCGGGTTTTGGGCAGGGCCCGCCCGATGCTGGCGAAAACAAAGCGCAGCTCGTTGCGGCCGGGGCGCAGGCGGGGTTTCACATCCCAGCGCCAGCCGATGAACATGTTGTCGGTGCGGGCGAGGACGCGGCCGTTGAGGTAAACCGTGGCAAGGGTGTCGAGTCCGTCACAGACGAGCTCGATGGTTTCCTCGGCGAGCGCCGCGGCGGAGACCTTGAAGCTCGCGACGTATTCCCAGTCGCGTTGCTCGATCCACTGGAGGTCGAGTTCGTTCGTGCCGTGGAAGGGATCAGGGATGAGGTCCGCGCGGTGCAGGTCGCGATGGACGCAGCCCGGTACGACGGCGGCGTGCCAGGCGGAGGGCTTGGTGGCGTCGCGGAATTTCCACGACGCAGTGGCGAGGGGCAGGGTGATCATGTGCGACGGGAATCAGAGCCGGACCAGCAGACGGCGCACGCCCTCGATGGGCGGCTCCGTGATGAAATTCAGCGTCACCGGCCAGGCCTGGGCCTCATGCAGTGCGCGCAGGATGGCGGCGGCGGACGGACTGTTGAGAATGGCGCCGCTGACGCCGCAGGCGACGGGGGCATCGGCAAACAGCCGGGTGGTGACGTGATGGCCGAGCGCGACCAGTTCGGTCAGTGATTCCACCAGGACGAGTTGCGCCGGCTGGTTGCCGGCCAGCGCGAGCTCCAGCACGTGCGGCGTGAAGCCGGCGATGCGCGCGTTGGAATCGTCCGCAGTATAAAAATAGCGCGAGATTTCCGCGTAGCCGGCGATGCCGGTGTACGTGCAGATCCGGTCGGCCAGCGCAGTGCGGGGCGACCAGCCCTGGAGTTCGCGCAACCCGCGGGCGAGGGCCCGGCGCCCGATGTCATGGCCGCTGCCCGGGTCGCCGAATTTCCAGCCGAGCCCGCCGGCGTAGTGCAGGGTGCCGTCAGGGGCGCGCGCCGAGATGAATGAACCGGTGCCGGCATGCATCACCAGTCCCGGCTGGCCGTTGGTGGCCAGTTCGAGCACCGGGAGGGAATCGAG
>CAZFHG010000041.1:12216-21066 GCA_964518665.1 uncultured Opitutaceae bacterium
AGGTTCTGGCTGCGCAGGACCGGCAGGGGATGGCCGTTGGTCTTCATCCATTCCATGACCTCGAGCATGAGCAGATTGAGGAGCATGGCGCCGACCAGCGTGGAGGTGGGGCCGGACATCAGACCGCCACCGGTGTCCACGATCGTGTCGCCGGGGACGCCGAGGTTGTCGAGGACGTGATCGGCAATCTGGTGAAGTTTTTTGCCGCCGGGATGCACGGTGGGTGCGGCGGCGGACATGGCGGCGGAGCAGAGGCCGACCACGTTGAGGCCCTTGGCCTTGGCGTAGAGCGCCACCTCGATGGGCGCGGAGTTTTTGCCGGAGTTGGAAATGACGATGATGGTTTCGCCCGGCAGTAGTTGGTACTGGCGGTCGTGCCGGCCGGCGAGTTCGGTGCCGTAGCCGACCAGGTTCTCGATGAAACCGGCCGTGGGGTCGATGATCCCGCTGACGCAGACAAGACCGCCGGCGCGGCCGATGATCTCGCGGCCGATGACTTCACTGTGACCGCTGCCGAAGACGTGCAGCATGCCGCCATGGGCGAGTGAACGTCCAATGACTGGGGCCAAGGAGCGGAGGGTGGGGGCGTTTTTTTCCCGGGCGGAGGCGATCAGCGCCAAGGCGCGGTCATAAAAGGTGTCGGCGAGCGAGGACATGAAGGCAGAGAAAGCTTTCCCCGGTCGGAAGTCGCGGCAAAAGTGGGTTCACTCCCTCATTCCCATGCGTTACCTCTCCTGGTTCGTGCCGGTCTTTTGTCTGTCGGCAATTGTTCGCGGTGCGGACATAATCCCGGTCGAGGACTTCGCCCACCTTGACGCCTTTGCAGGCATGACGCTTTCGCCGGATGGCCGGTCGGTGGCCTATGTGCAGAGCGTGAAGGACGTGCAGGAAATCGTGATCCGGGACCTCGATGCCGGGAAGAATGTCCGGATTGAAATTCCCGCCTCACGCGTTCCCTGGGTGCCCCAGCAGACCCGCATCGGCTGGGTCAACAGTCACCGGCTGATCTTCAGCCTGTTTGAAGGCGGGTTCTCGGCGGTGGAGCGCGACGGTTCGCACATCAAGGGATTGACCGGCTATCACGGAGCCAAGGAAAGGCAGGAGGAAGTCCAGGTGGATTCGGACCGCATCCTGCATTTTATCCGCGATGAAAAAGACGGGCAGGTGCTGATGACCGAATACAACCGACCGGTCGTGGCCTATGACGGCCAGTGGGTCATCTGGAATCATCCCAATGTGATGCGGATGAATTCGCGCACGGCCGCCATGATGCGGGTCGAGGAGAATCCCGGCAACGTGGAGTACTGGGTGACCGACGCCAACGGAGTGGTGCGGGTGGCTCTGGAGTCACAGCGGGGCATCGGGCGCACCATTCATCGGGAGAATGAAAACGCCCCATGGTTGCCGCTGCCGGGCATGGACTGGAACGACACCAAGATCCGGCCGCTGGGGATGGGGGCGGACAACCGGACGCTGTACGTGAACCGCAAGACTCCGGCCGGCACGTGGGCGGTGTATCCCTATGATCTGGTGCAAAAAACTTTCGGTGAGGCGCTGATCGCGCACGAACATTACGACATCATCCCCGAATGGTGGCGCTCCTTTGCCAATGGGGTCCAGTTGCAGGACCTGGTGTATGCGCCCGACCGGAAGGGCGGGCTGCTCGGGGTGCGCTTTCTCACGGAATTTCCGCGCGTGGTGTGGTTTGACGAGGGCATGGCCGGGCTGCAGGCCGCGCTGGATGCGGCCCTGCCCCGGAAAATCAATTCCATCATCAGTCTGAGTGACGACCGGCAGCGTGTCGTCGTGCAATCGTGGGCGGCGAATGATCCGGGCACATTCTACCTCTATGACGCAAAGGCGCAGAGCCTCAGCAAACTGCTGGCGCGAATGCCGTGGATCGATCCCGCAAAAATGGCCGAGGTGGCGGCGATCAAGTTCAAGTCGCGCGACGGCTTGTCCCTGCGCGGCTACCTGACGCTGCCGCCGGGTCGGGGGCAGAAGAATCTCCCGATGATCGTCATGCCGCATGGCGGGCCGCAGACCCGGGACGTGTGGGGTTATGATCCCGATGTGCAGTTTCTCGCGAACCGCGGCTACGCCGTGCTGCAGGTGGATTACCGGGGTTCGGCGGGCTACGGCGACGGGTTTTTCAAAAAAGGACTGCGACAGGTCGGCACCGGCATGCAGCAGGACATCACCGACGGGGTGCGCTGGGCGATCCGGCAGGGCATCGCGGACGAGAAACGCATCGGAATCATGGGCGGCAGCTTTGGCGGCTATTCCGCGCTGATGGGCCTCGTGCTCGAGCCGGACCTCTACAAATGCGGGATCAGCATCGCGGGCGTCACCGACTGGGCCACGCTGATCAAGGACAAGGCGGAGATGTTTCCGCAGAGTTACGCGTACAACCTGAGCCTCGTCGGCAATCCGAAAAAGGACGCCGAAACGCTGGAGGCAATTTCACCGGTGCACCTGGCCGGCCGGATCAAGGCGCCGGTGCTCATCATCCACGGCCGGGACGATCCCGCCGTGCCATTCACGCAGGCCAAGCTGCTGGTGCAGGCCTTGGAAAAGGCGGGCCGGCCCCATGAACTCATGTCGAAATACAATGAGCAGCACGGCCTCCGGGATTTCAGCAACCGCGTCGAGATGTACCGGCGGGTCGAGGCCTTCCTGCAAAAACATCTGCCTGCCGCGCCCTGATTGATCTTCACGGTAGCTCCGGAAAGCTTTCCTAACCCGGGTAATTACGCCTACGCTGGGTCATCTGTTTCTCCCATGAATAACAAATGCGTGTGTGCGCTGGCCCTGCTGCTGGCGGCGACTGCAACCGTCCGAGGCGTGGACTACCTGCCCGTCGAGGACTTCAGCCATGAGGAGGCCTACACCGGGCTCACGCTCTCACCCGACGGCCAGGCGATCGTCTACGACGAGTCCATCAAGGGCGACCAGCGCCTCTTCCTGCGCGACCTCGGGACCGGCCAGAAGATCGGCATCGAACTTGAGGGATCCAACGTGGCCTGGAGCCACTACACTGAGTTCTTCTGGGTCAACAACCGCCGGGTGGTATTCCGGGCCCACGGCCGCTATGCGGCCATTGATCGCGACGGCACCCATGCCATTTACTCCCTCCCGGGCGCGGAAGTGATGCATCTGTTCCGCGACGAGAAGGACGGGATGATGCTGGTATCCGGCTACGACATCAAGGTGGGCAGCGGCCTGCGCATGGTCACAGCCTACCAGCCGTTGCGGCCGTTCATTCGCATGATCAATCCCCGCACGGGCAATTCCTCCTACGTGGAGGAGAATCCCGGCAATATCCGGGCCTGGGGCATTGATGCACAGGGCAAGGTCAAGGTCGCCGTGGAGATCAAGGGCACACAATACCGCGCCCTTTACCGCGAGGATGAGAGGGCCTCCTGGGAAACGCTGCCGGGCATGGATTGGTCCGACCCGCAGGTCCGGCCCGTCGGCTTCTCCGCCGATGGCAAGATCCTGTACGTGACCCGGGTCACACCCGAAGGCATCTGGGGCATCTATCCGTATGAACTGGCGCAGCGCCGCTTCGGCGAGGTGCTCATTGCGCACGCCAAGTACGACATCATACCGGGCTACAACCCGGCCGGTGCCGCCGGGGTCCTGCATCAATCACCGATTTATTCGCCGAAGGAGCGGGAGTTGCTCGGCTACCGCTACCTCACCGAGTTTCCCTGCACTTTCTGGATCAGCCCGGAGATGGCGCAGGTGCAGAAGGTGATCGACGAGGCGCTGCCGCAGAAGATCAACACGATCACCAGCATGAGCGACGACCGCCAGCGCATGATCGTCTATTCGTGGACGGCCAATGATCCGGGCAAATATTACCTGTATGACGGCAGCACCGGCCAGATGGAGAAAATCATGGCCCGCCGGCCCTGGATCTCCCCGGACAACATGTCCGAGATGCAGCCGATCCGTTTCAAGTCGCGCGATGGCCTGACGCTGAACGGCTATCTGGTGCTGCCCCGTGATCGCGAACAGACGGACCTGCCCCTCGTGGTGGTGGTCAATCGCAGTCTCTTCACGCGACAGACCTGGGAGTTCGACGCCACGGCACAGTTTCTTGCCAACCGCGGCTATGCCGTCCTGTTCGTGAACACTCGCGGCGTCACCGGTTACGGGCAGGAATTTTTCGAACGCGGACACCGCAAGCTCGGCGACGAAATCCCCTTCGATCTTGCCGATGGCGCCCGCTGGGCGATCGCCAAGGGCATTGCCGACCCCAACCGGGTGGCGATCCTCGGCGTGGGTGATCTGGCCGGCGCGGTCGCGCTCACCAGTCTCGGCGTCGAGCCCGACCTTTACCGCTGCGGCCTGGCCTCGGCCCCATTCACTGATTGGATCAAGGTAATCAACAAGGGTGACTTGGAGCCCGACGCCTACGTCTTTCTGACCCAGTGGGTGGGCGACCCGGCCACCGAAGCCGAACGCCTCCGGGCCACCTCCCCGCTCAATCTGGCGGGCAAAATCAAGGCCTCCGTCCTGCTCATGCACGACAAGAAAGACCTCGATTGGTACTACAACCAGACGAAGGCCATGCACGCGGCGCTGAAAAAAGCGGGCCGCACCGCCGAACTGATCAACGTATTCGACGAGGAGAAATATGGCTACCAGCGCCATGCGAAATGGCTGAGCGGCATCGAGGACTTCCTGTCGCGCAACATGGCGCCGAAGCGGTGATTGCGCCGCGTGTGCCATGATCCGCGCCGTCGACCACATCAACATCGTCGTGACCGACCTCGCGCGGTCGGTGCGTTTCTATACGGAACTGCTGGGCTTCCGGCTGGTGAAGGAAGCCCGGCTCGAGGGCGAGTGGATCGACCGGATTGTGGGCCTCAAGGGCGTGCGCGGCCGGGTCGCCTACATCGTCGCGCCGGCCGGCGAACCGCGCATCGAACTCCTTTGCTATGACGCCCCGCCGGGTGAGCATCCGGCGGCCAACCGTCGCGCCAACACGGTGGGGCTCCGGCATATTGCCCTGCGCGTGGACGACATCACGGCGATGGCGGCCAAGCTGCGGACGGCGGGGGTGGAACTCTTCAGCGAACCGGTCAAGGTGCCGGCGGGTGCGGTGAAGCACGAGCAGGGGGAGAAGACCCTGGTCTATTTCGTCGATCCTGACGGGGTGATTCTGGAACTGGCGCAGTACCGGTAGGGGTCGGCGGGCTGCAGGTCTCCTGGGAGCGCGACCGCCCTCGGTCGCAATGGTGCGATACTCTGGCGATGATAGTCCTTGGGAGCGCGGGCAGCTTGCCCGCATTTGAGTGACAAATATTGCGGGCGGACCGCCCGCGCTCCCAGGAATCCACGCCCTGCTACATTTCCCAGCGGCCGTAGATCCCGCAGGGGAGCACCTTGCCGTCGCGCTGGATGGGGAGGCCGATTTCGCCGGCGGTGATGGTGCCGCGGTCGGGCAGGAGGGCGGCGAGTAGATTGGCGACCACGGTGGGCGAAAGCCGCGCGGTGTAGGCGTTGATGAGGAAGAAGAGCGGGGCCTCGCTGAGCAACTGGCGGCACTCATCGAGCAGGGGCCAAAGGTGGTCGTCGAGCTTCCACATTTCACCGGTGCTGCCGCGACCGTAGGTCGGTGGGTCCATGATGATGGCGTCGTAGTGCCGGCCGCGCTTCAGTTCGCGGCGGACGAATTTGAGGCAGTCGTCGGTGATGTACCGGATGGGCGCCTCGGCCAGGCCGCACAGGGCCGCGTTCTCGCGGCACCATTTGACCATGCCCTCGGCGGCATCGACGTGGCAGACTTTGGCGCCGGCGGCCGCGGCGGCACAGGTGGCGGCGCCGGTGTAGCCGAAGAGATTAAGCACCGACACCTCACGGCCTGCCGCCCGGGCCGCCTTGATCCTGGCGGTGAACCATTCCCAGTTCACGGCCTGCTCGGGGAAGAGCCCGGTGTGTTTGAACCCGGTGGGATGAATCTTAAAGGTAAGCTTCAGCGGCGCGTAGCGGATGGTCCAATGGTCCGGCAAGGGCCGGCGAAACTCCCACTTGCCGCCGCCGGTGGCGCTGCGGTGATAAAAGCCATCCCAGTTCTCCCACTTGGCGCCAGGGGCCGTGCCGGTCCTCGGCCAGATGATCTGCGGGTCGGGCCGCACCAGAGTGTGGGGTCCCCAGCGCTCCTGCTTCATGCCGTCACCACAGTCGATCAATTGGTAGTCCTGCCAGCGGTCGGCGACGATGAGGGCAGGGCGGTGCGGTGTCATGCGACCTAACATGGAGGACACGGGCGGCATAGGAATCCGAAAAGCAGCGGCGCCGACCGGCGGGTGCAGCCACTATGTTTTTGACACCCCGTTGGGGCAGGCGCTTTTGTAACCAAACACCACCCACCATGAACGCAAAACCATCCCTCCGGGCACTGACAGTTTCTCTCTGCGCCGCGCTTTTAAGCGTACTCCAACTCAGCGCCGATGTCGTCGAAACCAAGTCCGGCGCCCGCATCGTCGGCAAGGTCACGAAAATCGAGGATGGCAAGGTTTTCATCACGACGGATTACGCCGGTGATCTCACGATCAAGCAGAGCGAGGTAACCGCGTTAAATACCGAGGCCCCGGTGTATGTGCGACTTGCCAGCGGCACGGTGCTACAGGGCACCCTGGCCGGCGAGGGCAACACCTTGAAAATCGCGGGGGCGGACGGCGAACTCTCCACCAAGGTGGAAAAAGTCGCAGCCTCCTGGGGTCCGAGCGGCGAGGATCCGCAGGTCACGGCGATGAAGAAGGAAATCGCCTCGCGGGAACGCAAATGGGCCTACCAGGCTTCGGTCGATTTCACCGGCAAGTCCGGCAACACCAATTCGACGGGCCTGGCCGCCGGGTTCACCGCCACCCTGGCCAGCCCGCAGGATGCCCTGAAATTCTACGCCACCACCAATTACGCCACCTCGGAGGATTCCGCCGGGGTGCAAAACAAGACCGCCGATGAGGTTAAGGGCGGCGTGGACTACGCCTCCTTCTTCTCGGAACATACTGGCTGGTTCGTCCGCCAGGAACTGGAGCGGGATAATGTGGAGGATGTGAACCTGCGCTCCACCACCGACGCCGGCTTCACCTACCGCGTCATCAAGACCGAAAAGCAGCAGCTCACCGCCCGTCTCGGTGCCGGTTACCGCTTTGAAAGTTACGGCACGGGTGCGGAGAACAAGGGCGCGGTGCTCTCCACCGGCCTGAACAATGCAATCAAGTTTGGCGACAAGGTCTCCCTCGTCACCGAGTTGCAGTTCCTCCCCTCGGTCAACGATTTCGCCGACTACCGGTTTGTGCACGATTCCGCCTTCGAGCTTCCGATCACGGCCGTCTTTTGGAAGCTGCGCATCGGCCTGAACAACCAGTTCAACAGCCGGCCGCAGCCGGGCCGGGAGGAAATGGATACGACTTACTACACCCGCCTCGTGCTGAACTGGAAGTAAGCGGTCGGCTGTAGGAGCGGCTTTGGGCCGCGATTGAGGGTGCACATCGCGGCCTAAAGCCGCTCCTGCAGGCAATCTCCGGAGCCGGTTTGCCTTTGCCGGCCCGGCCTTCACGTTCACTTCCCTCCATGTCACCCCAGCGCCAGGATTATTTGCTCCGGCTCATCGAGGAACTGGGGCGTTTCGTGCGCGCGGCCCTCAGTCCGGGCGAAAGGCACCGGGCCGAAGCCGCGCTTCCGGCGCTCGTCGAGGCCCAGGAAAAGCTGTTTGCCATGCCGGCCCCGGAGTTTCTCGGCTGCACGCCCGAGGCCCAGGTCGAATTGCTCGCGAAAGGGGAATCCGATGCGACCGCGGTGGAGAAATGCCTCACCCAGGCGGCCATTCTCGACTACGCCGCGGAGCTCTACGACGCCGCGGACCGGCCGGCCCTCGCACTGGGCTCTCGCCAATGGGCAGCTGCTATCCGCGAAGCTGCCGCCGGCCGCTGGCCGGGTTTGGCCGCCAAGACCGACGGCCAGTAGCTACGAGCGTAAGCGAGTGGATAGTATGGACCATATGGACTGTATGGACCGTATGAACGGGATGACCCAAGGCACCACGCGCTCCCGCTCGTAGCCGCCTTCGGTTCACTTCGACGTTGAACTGCCTCGAGGATTGCGAAACCGGAAAGTGCTTCCGGTAGGCCGCCAGCTTGCTGGCGCTTTCAGAGCGGGAGCAAGCTCCCGGCCTACTTGCCGACTGCATCGTTCAGCGTTCAGGCCGCCCTGCGGCCTGCTACGTTCCGTACAACCGATCGCCGAAATCGCCCAGACCGGGCAGAATGTATTTCCTCGCATTGAGCCCGCGGTCATGGGCGGCCGTGAAGATCGGCACCTCGGGATGGCGCTGCTGGACGGCGGCGATGCCTTCGGGGCTGGCGACAATGCTGACGAAGGAAAGCTCCCTGGCCCCGGCGGTCTTGACCACATCAAGCGCCTGCACGGCGGAGCCGCCGGTGGCGAGCATCGGATCGACTACGATGACGCGCGCATTTTCGAGCGGCGGCAGCTTGCAGTAGTAGCTGCGGGCGACGGCGGTCTGGTGGTCGCGCTCAAGGCCGATGTAGCCGACGCTCACATCGGGAAAAATATCGAGGAAGGGCTGAACCATGCCGAGACCGGCGCGCAAAATGGGTACGACGACGAGCGGCCGCGCCAGCACCCGGCCCGTGGTGGGCTCCAGCGGGGTACGGACGGTTTTTTCCTCGGTGGCCAGATCGCGCGTGGCTTCGAAGGCGAGGAGCAGGCCGAGATGATACGACAGGGTGCGGAACGTGGCTGGCTTGGTCGTCTGATCGCGCAAATGGGTGATGATGTGCGCGGCGAGGGGATGGTTGAGGACGTGGAGGG
>CAZFHG010000042.1:0-20835 GCA_964518665.1 uncultured Opitutaceae bacterium
CAATGTCCTGACTTTCGGCCAGATCCAGCCGCTGCCACTGCCCGAGCTGCTCGAGCTCGATCGCTGCTGGCGGCAGGGCTGGTTCTTCCAGCAGCCCGAGGTTTTCTTCAGCCGCAAATTGTTCGAGCGGGCCGGCGGCCGCCTGAACGAGGATCTCCGCTTCTGCCTGGACTATGACCTGTGGGTGCGGATGGCCAAGGCTGGGGCCCGGATCCTTCCGCTGCCTGAGATCCTCGCAATCTCGCGCGATTTCCTGGCCCCGAAATCCGCCGACGATGAATTGCGCGCGGTCAATGCCGCCCACCGGGCCGCCGCCGGTACGGAGCAATCCACCCGCCCATGACACCTCAATCCGATCCCTTCACCACCTGGATCGCCGGGCTTCGCCGGTGGCACGGCTGGCTGCAACTCTCGGCGGAGCGGCCCTACATGCACGCGGAGGAGGAATACAACCGCCACTATGGCGTGGCCGCAGTCGAGATGCGCGAGGGCGAGGGATTTTGCAACCTGCTCCGGACCCACCGGGTGGATACGAGCGGCCCGGCGCTGGAAATCGGCTGCGGCACAGGCTATCTTTCCTACGGCCTCGCGCGTCACTACCCCGGCCCCGACTGCCTGATCACCGATCCGTCTCCCACCTTCCTGCGGCTGACCCAAAGCCAGTTCGGCGCCGACTTTGCCGGCACCTCCCGCCGGCACTTTGCGGTGTTCAATGCCGACGACATCGCCCTCCTGCCCGCCGGGATGTTCTCGGTCATCGCCCTGCGTTCCACCCTCCACCACATCCTGAAGGTGGAGGATTTCATCGCGGCCTGCGCCCGGGCGCTCCGGCCCGGCGGCGCCCTCGTCATGGGCGCCGAACCGTGCGAAACCGGCTACTTGCTCATGGCGGCCGTGGCCCAGTCCATCCCCAACGCCCTGAAGGCGGCCGGCGTCGAGATGCGCCCGGAATGGACCAGCAAGCTCAACGACTTTACCGGCACGGTGCAGTTCTGCTGCAACCGGGACATCGACAAGACCTACGGGGAGGATAAGCACTTCTTCAGCCCGTTCGAACTGGCCCGGCTGGGCGACGCCCATGGTCTGACGCTGGAATTCCTGCCCACGGGATCTTTTCAGGATTTTGCCCCTCCCTTCGGCAATGCCTTTCACTGCTTCAGCAGTTTTTTCCTGATGTACATGCAATTCTGCATGCGCTTCGATGACGGGTTCATGGCCCAGATCCGCCAGCACCTCAAACCGCAACTCAAGTTCATCGACGACTGTTACCGCAGCCACGCCGGCCCCGCGGTCAGCAGCATTTTCCTGCTGCAAAGGCGCCCGGCCCGCACCCGTTGATGGCACCCGCCGCAGATTCACCCACCGGGCCGGTTCTCCCTTGCGCTCCCGGAAACGTTTTCGGCTGGCCTGTCCCACCACATCTTCTTCCCTTGGACCCTTGCCGGTAATTGCCCTCAGCGACCCGGACCGTCCTAATTCCCGGTCCGGTCGCGCCTCTCCATGAGATATTTCTGCACTTATTTTGACACCCACTATCAGACCCGCGGCCTTGCGCTGCACCGGTCGCTGCTGGCCCATGCAGGTGATTTCGAGCTGGTGGTGCTGTGCATGGATGCAGAGGTGGAGGCCAGCCTGCGGCAGAAAAACCTACCGCAGATCCGGCTGCTGCCGGTGGCGGAGCTGACCGGGCGGCATCCCAGACTGGCCGCCGCCCGCACCGACCGAACGAAGCTGGAATTCTATTTCACCTGCACGCCGTGGCTGATGCAGCACCTGCTGTCGGTAATGCCCGCGGGCGAATTGCTCACCTACCTCGACTCCGACCTGTATTTCTTCAGCTCGCCCCAGCCGGTGTATGACGAGATTGGCGACGCCTCGGTCGCCATCACCCCCCACCGTTTCCCCGCCTCTCTTGCCCATCTCGATCGGTACGGAAAATTCAACGTCGGCTGGGTCTCGCTGCGCCACGATCCCACCGGTCTGGCCTGCGCCGCGGACTGGGCGGACAAGTGCGCCGCCTGGTGCTTCAACCTGCTCGAGGCCGACCGCTATGCCGACCAGAAATACCTCGACGCTTGTCCCACCCGTTTTCCCGGCACTGTCAGCCTCATGCATCCTGGGATCAACGCGGCCCCTTGGAACGTCAAGGGCTGCACCTTCACGCCAGGCAAACCCGGCGTCCGCGTCAACCGGCGCCCGCTGATCTTCTATCACTTTCACGCCCTGATCCAGGTAGAGAAACAGCTCTACGATCCCAGCCTGCACAAGTACGACGCCACCCTGACGCCCGGTCTGCGGCAGCTGGTCTACCTGCCCTACCTGCAGCAACTGCAGGAAGGCAGCACGGAGGCGGGGACGCCGGACGTTCTGCCCCCCGTGCGTGCCGACGATCCGCGCAACGGTCCGGCGATGACCCATCTGCTCGACCACCTGCGCGCTTCCGAACTGGACCGGGCCGCCAGGCTCTTCGCGATTGAAAAGACCCGCACGGCCGCCCTGCAGGCCATCGCAGACTACCGCGAGGCGGCCAGGGAAGCGCGGGCCGCGACCAAACGGACCGCCGATTTCCTCCACGAGGTCGAGGAGGACCGCGCCACGCAGATCCGGCAACTCAAGTCCGACCTGCAGAAAACCGTGGCCTACCTGCAGGAAGTGGAGGCCGACAGCGCCGAGCGCCTGAAGTCCATCAATTTTCTCCAGGAGAAACTCAAGCAGGCCTATGCCGACCACGAGCACAACGTGGCCTACATGAAGGGCCTGGAGGCCGAAATCCAGGCGCACGTCAAGGTCAGCGCCGAAAAGGACACGATCCTGGCCGGCTTGAATGAGCAGCTGAGGGTCGCCCTCGAGGAGTTGCACGCCCAGCGGCAGCAAGTGCAGGCCCTGACTTCCCGCCAGTCCGATCCGGAGGCGGTCCGCACCGCCCTGGAACCCTTCGTACCCCACCTGCGGAAAGTGGCCGTGCTGAAATACCACCCGCGGCTGCTCCCGCAGATCCTGTGGCTCTCGGCCCTGGGCATCCAGGTTGAGGTCTTTGGGAGCCCGAAGTCCTATGCACAAGGCCAGCAGGGATTGATCCACTTCTGGGAGGAATCCATCTGGGAATGGCTGGGCCAGATCGACAGCTTCTTCAGCGAAAAGGCCTACCTGCAGACGAATCCCGATGTCGGCGATGCCGTCGCGCGCGGCCTGTTGCCGGGGGCCTGGGAGCATTACCTGCTGTTTGGCCAGCAGGAAGGCCGGTCTCCGGGCACCACGAGTTATTGCACCGGCCTCGCGCAATTCGACGCCGTGGCCTTTGACGGCACCGATGCCGGCGAAGTGCTGCCGTGTGCACTCGGACGGATGCAACCGCACCACCGGCTGTTCATCAGCGGCTATGACGCCTCCGCCGGCTGGCTGCCGCCCGACCCTGCCCGCACCGTCATTTCCGACGAACTGCTGGCCTGCTACCGGCCGCCCAAGGAATGGCTGGGACCGCTTCTGCCCAGCGGCACCAAGGATTACACCTGGCCGCAAATCCGACCCCAGGACATTTATCCTCCGCAGCCCAGCCAGCCCGCAGACTGGCCGACGATCACCGTCGTGACCGTCAGCTACAACCAGGCCGGTTACCTGGAGGATACCATCCGGTCGGTCCTGGATCAGAAATACCCTAACCTCGAATACATCATCGTTGATGGCGGTTCGACGGATGGGTCCGTCGACATCATCAGGAAATACGCGGACCGCCTGAAGTGGTGGGTCAGTGAGAAGGATGGGGGCCAGTCCCAAGCCTTGAACAAGGGATTTGCCCGGGCAACCGGACGGATCCTGACCTGGCTGAACAGCGACGACCGCCTCGCCCCCGGCAGCCTGTTCACCGTCGGCCAGACCTTCCTGCTGCACGACACCGACATGGTGGTCGGTCGCTGCGCCCGGGTGGCAGACCAGGACGCCCTGCCCCGCCACGTGCACCGGTGCTCCCTCCCGTTGGGCCGCATTACCCAGCTGCCGTTGCACCGCCTGCTGGATCTCGACGGTTCGTGGCTGAAGGGCGACTTCTTCCATCAACCCGAGGTTTTCTTCACTCGCGACCTCTTTGACCGCAGCGGCGGCCAGGTGCGCGAGGATCTCTATTACAGCATGGACTACGACCTCTGGGTGCGCATGGCCCGGGCCGGGGCGAGGATATTCGCCCTGCCCGAGATCCTCGCGATCTTCCGCGAACACCAGAATCAGAAGACGGGCGGCGTCCATGTCCCCTACCTGCCTGAACTGCGCGCGGTCAATGCCGCCCACCGGGGCGAAACTCCCGCCGTTTCCTGACCCTTCCCATGCCGATTTCCGACGCCTTTCAAACCTGGATCGACGGCCTGCCGAAATGGCACGGGTGGCTCCAACTGTCGCCCGAGCGGGCCTACGCGCACGCCGAGGACCAGTACGACAACCAGTACGGGATCACCGCTCCCGAACCCGAGGAGGGCGAAGGGCTCTGCGCGCTGCTCAAGGCCCAGGGGGTGGATACGGGCGGCCCCGGCCTGGAAATCGGCTGCGGCACCGGACGCCTGACCTATGGCCTGGCCCGGCATTATCCTGGTCCGGACTTCCTCATCACTGATCCCTCGCCCACCTTCCTGCGCCTGACACAAAACCTGCTGGGCAGCGGCGTCGAAGGTCCGGCCAGATTGCACTACGCCGTCCTGAACGCCGACGACCTGGGCCAGCTGCCCCCCGACATGTTCTCCCTCATCGCCATGCGCTCCACGCTCCATCATATCCTGGGCGTGGAGGCGTTCATCGCGGCCTGTGCGCGGACGCTCCGGCCCGGCGGCGCGCTGGCCATGGGCGCGGAGCCCTGCGAGAGCGGCTACATTCTCATGGCCGCCGTGGCCCAGTCCATCGCCCCGGTGCTGCAGGCGGCCGGCATCGAGTTACGGCCCCTTTGGAAAAAGCAGCTCAAGGACTTCACCGACACGGTCAAATTCTACTGCCGCCGCGACATCGACAAGGCCACCGCCGAGGATAAACACCTTTTCCGCACGCATGAGATGGCGGATCTGGGCCACGCGCACGGGCTGCAGTTGAAGTATCTCCCCAACGCCTCCTTCGGCGATTTCGCGCCGCCCTACCTGCCCGAATTCGAATGCTTCAGCGTCTTCTTCCTGAACTACCTGAAATACTGCATGCTGTTTGACGCGGAGTTGCTGAAGCATATCCGGCACCATTTGAAGTCGCAGTTGAAGTACATTGACGACTGCTACCGCAGCCATGTCGGACCGACGATCACCGGCGTGTTTCTGCTGAAGAAAACGCCCCGCACCGCCGCCTAATGATGACTCCCCCCACCGACAAGCGCCGCACCCCCGACCTGCCCCGGCGCGTGCTCTTTCTCAACGACGTGGGCTTCCAGTACGGCGCGGGCGTCGCCCAATCCCGGCAGCTGGAATGCATCATGGGACTGGGCATCGAGGCCGGCGTGCTGACCTGGGCCCATGGCAACATCCGGCTGGAGGATGTCGCCACCCGCGTGATCATTCCCGACCTCTGGCTGGGGATCCGCGAGATCAACCACCTGGAGGGCGGCAAGGCCCTTTCCGACCAGGCGATCATCGCCGGCCTGCTAATGGAAGTGGCCCGGTTCAATCCTGAGGTCATCATCGTCGGCAACCTGCACGCCGCGCGCTGGCCCTTCGAGCTGCTCACGGCCCTGCGGGCCATCGGCTGCCGCGTGCTGACCTTCCTGCATGACGCCTACCTGTTCACGGGACGCTGCGCCTATCCGGGCAATTGCACGCTCTACCTTACCGGCTGCAATGAGACCTGTCCCACCGCCACGCAGTATCCCGCCCTGGAACCCTCCCGGATCGCGGACGCCTGGCGCATCCGGCGCGAGATCTTCGGCGGCCCGCAGGGCATCGAGGTGATCGCCAACAGCCTCTGGAACAAGAAAATGTTCCAGACCGCCATCCCCGCCTGCGAGCACATCGAGACCATCGAGCTCAGCGCCAACGAGGACGTGTTCAAGCCGGGCGACAAGCCGGCGGCGCGCCACCTGCTCGGCCTGCCCGACGACAAGCCGCTCGTGCTCTGCGCGGCGGTCAATTTCCAGGAGGAGCGCAAGGGGGGCCCGCAGCTGCGCGAGATCGTCGCCACCCTGCAGGGCGAGGTTAACTTCGCCGCGTTCGGCCACAATGCGCAGGAAATCCCCGGCCTGATCGGGCTCGGCTACCACCTCCAGGCCGACAAGCTCGCGCTCACCTACCAGGCGGCGGACATTTTCCTCAGCACCGCCACCGAGGAGGCCTTCGGCCAGACGGTCATGGAAGCCCAGCTCTGCGGCGTGCCGGTCGTCGCCTTCAAAGCCGGCGGGGTCGAGGAGATCGTGCGCAATGAATTCACCGGCAAGCTCGTCCGCAACGGCGACGCCGCGGACGCGGTGGCCGCCATTCGCGCGATGCTCAGGGACGAGCGCTTCATGAATGTCGCCCCGCCGTGGGCCCGCCAGCTGGCGCTGGCCCGCTTCTCGATGTGGTGGCAGGAGCAGCGCTGGCATATGTATCTCACCGGCCACCGGCTGCAGGGTACCGGGCACTGCCCGCCCACCCTCAGCTATCCGCTGGTCGAGGCCGACGACAGCATTTCCACCCAGCTGTACCGTCCCTCCTGGCCGGGCCACGAGTCGTTCATCTCCGAGCAGCACGCGCAGATCTTTGCGCAGACGTCCCAGCTGCCCGGCTGGCAGACCCCGGGCGATTCCTTCAAGCTCTATGAAATGGGATACCACGCCGGCGATGTGATCCTGGAAATCGGTACCTTCGGCGGCCGGTCGGCCGCGGTCGAGCTCCGCGGCGCGCTGGCCAATCCGGCCCGCACCCAGCGGCCGCAGTTCTACGGCATCGACATCATGGATGACTCGATCACCCGGACCCGGCAGGTGCTGGCGGGTGAGATGCTCGGGCAGTACTGCCACCTCTACCACGGGGTGCTGCGCGACTTTGTGCAGCGCTGGCAGATCACCCCCACCATGGTTTTCCTGGACGGCGATCACACCTACGAGGGCGTCAGGGCCGACCTGGCGATCCTCAGCGCCTACCTGAAGCCGGGCACCCCGATCCTGGCCCACGACTTCATGAACAGTGAGAACGAGTCCGGCAAAATCGGCGTGAAACGCGCGGCCCAGGAATGGGAGGCCGCCGGTCACGGGCGCTTCATGGGTTGCTTCGGCTGCTGCGCCCTCTACGTCACCACTGGCGGCTGATACCGGCATGGCACTCCTCCTGGCGCACACGACTCTCCTCGTCCTGGCCTCCCATGCGGCGGCGGCGCAGACGTTTCGCGGTCTGATCGACCGGCTGATTGCCACCTTCCTGTTCGGGTGGGCCAACCTGATCGCCACCAGCCTGCTGCTCGCGTGCCTCGGCCGGCTCGGCGACCCGGCCTGGTTCTTCCGCACCTCCCTGCTGCTCGCCCTCGCCACCTGGCTGGTGCTGCGCCGGATCAGCCCGGAGCCGGCCGCGTCCAATGCTCCGGTCGAACGGCCGCACCCCGGCCTGCTGCTCGCGCTCATCGTGACCCTTGTCCCCCTCGCATGGGCCAGTCTCCGAATCGCCGCCACCTACGAGCCGAACAACTACGATTCGCTCACCTACCACCTGCCGCGGGCGATGTACTACCTCGGCCAGGGCGACCTCGCGCACTTTGACACCGGCAACCCCCGCCAGATTTATTTTCCTTTCAACTACAACCTGCTGCAGGCGGCCGCACTGATCTACAGCCCGCCCGTACAGGTACTGAACTTCATCAACCTCGCGGCTTGGGCCGCGGCCGGCCTGGCCCTTTACCGGCTCTGCCGGCTCAGCGCCCTCGGAGTGAATGCCGCGCTGGCCGCCACCTGGCTGACCCTGATCGCAACCCAGGTGTTCGCGCAGGCGACCGCCACGACCAACGATCTGCCCACTGGGTCCGCCCTGCTCTGCGCCCTCGTGTTCGCGTTCCGGTGGCGGCAGACCCGACGCTCCCGCGACGCCCTGCTGGCAGGCCTGGCCGCCGGCCTGACCGCCGGCTGCAAGCTCACGGTCGTCTTCTTCGGGCCGACCGGCGCGTTGATCGTGCTGTTGCTCACCTGGCAGCATTGGCGGCGTCAGGAAATGAAGGCCTTCTGGACCGGCGTCCGCGCCTGGCTGCTGCCGGGCCTGGTGGCCCTGGTCATCGCCGCCCCCTTTGCCGTCATCAACATTGCCGAGAAGGGAGAGTGGATCAACAAGCACTACGACTTCACCCGCAACCTGCCATTCACCTGGGGGTGCGTCGGCCAGACGTCCGCGGCGTATCTGGTGCAGATGTTCCTGGAGCCGCTGCACCGCTTCACCTTCGATCTGCAGGTCACGGCGGAGATGAACGCCTGGGGCGCGCGAACTTTCTTCCCGCACTGGAACGAGGCCTACGCCTTCTCCCCGCTCTATCTCTTCCCGCCGGACCTGAACGAGGACCACGTGTGGTTCGGCTTCACCGGCCCCGTCATCCTCCTGGCCGCGGTCTTCTGCCTCCTGCGCAGCCGCCGCGAGCAGGTGCCCCTGGCGTGGCTGGCCTGGATCGGCCTCGGCTGGTTCGCCACCTACTTTCTGTTGAACAAGTGGTCACTCTACAACCAGCGGTACTTTGTGCCGGCCATCCTGGTGCTCGGTCCATGCCTGGCGGCCGTCGCCGAGGCCGGCTGGGGCAGCCTGCGCCTGCGCCGTGCCACGCGCACTTTTTTCGTGGTCCTGGCCGTATGCTCGGTCTGGCTCGCCGGGGTCTACCTGTTCAAGAACACCAGCCGGCCCTACGCCCCGCTCTGGGCGGGCCAGCCGCCCCCGCCGGCCCTGCCCACGCTGCCCCCGCTCATGGTGCAGCGCCTCGCCGGTCAGCCGAGGATCAACATCGACACCACCGACGGCAACGAGCGCGTCTTCCTGTTCATGAACCTGGGGAAGCACCAGCGCTTCACCTCCTTCGACCGGACCGTGCCCGATGCCTACAATCTGTTTTCGCACTGGGGCTTTGTCCGGAAGGTCGCCTACAGCAATATCGAGCAGCTCTCCACCTACACCACCGTGGAGATTCCCACCAAGGCGACCGCCGGCGTGGAATTTCTCGGCACGCTGGGCTCCGGGCAGCCGGCCCTGGATTATTACGGCCTGGCCCCGCACCCCGAGAACGAACCCGTCACGACGGCAAACCGGCACGTGCTCGTGGTCCTTTACTACGGTCCGCGCGACCCGGACCGCTATGCCAGGCTGCGGGTCAAGGTGGCGGGACTGAACCGGCCCGACCACGCGCGGCTGCGGGTCGGCGTGGACTATGCCGACGGCACGAGCGAGACCCTCGCCACCTTCACCGCCACCGGTGACGCCCCCGCCTCCGTCACGCGTCCCTTCCGCCGGTTCACCGTGCGCGTTGAGGATGAGACGACTGGCCACGCCATCGGCAGCATGGACATTCCCTACCTGTTCCGCGACGAGCCCCCGGACGTCGAGGCGCCGCAGAATCCGATCTCCCTGTTCTCCGAGGAACTCGTCGCCGCCGATCCGAAGACACGGATCAAGACCGAAGGTCTGGCCCCGCCCGAGGGCCCGTATCCGCAGTGGGATCTCCCGCTGATCCGCTGGGTGAAGGCGCCGGTGATGCGCCTGGAAATTCCACCCCAGAAAAATCTCGGCCGCCTGGAGCTGTCCTTTGAGCTCCGCCTGCACAGCCGCGAGGCCGCGCAGTTTGACGTCCTTTGCAACGGCGAGCTCGTGGCCGCCTACGATTGGGCCAATCGCACCGGCTGGTTCATCAAGCAGTTGACGCTGGCGCCGAAGCCCGGCCCCAACGTGATCGAATTCCGCAACGTCGCCGTCGGCAACGAACCCGACTGGCTGGACTACCTTGATCGCCACCCCGACGTAAAGGACTACGTGCTAGGCCAGGGCATCCCGCTGGAGCAGGGCGCCCGCGAGCACTACGAAATGTTTGTGAAAAAGGAAAACCGCACCCTGCACATGAAGCGCCGGACCGAGAAGCTCCCCGGCGAGCCCTATTATTACATGTTCCGGACCCTGCGGATCGACGCCTTCAGGTCACCATGAGCACCGCCCCGATGCCATCCGCTCCCGTGCCCCCGGCCGGTGCCGGCCGCAACGCCTACATCGACACGCTGCGGGGCTGGAGCATCTTCGGCGTGGTCTGCGTGCATTTTGCCGGCAGCTTCGTGACCACCGACATCCATGCGTGGAGTCCGTCCTTCTACCTCGGCCTCACCCTGAACCAGGTCTTCAGCTTTGCCGTTCCGCTGTTCGTCTTCCTCTCGGGCGTGCTGGCCGGAGCCTCGAAAAAACAGGTCACCCTCGGCGACTACTACCGCGGCCGGCTGTGGCGGATCGGGTTCCCCTACCTGGTCGTGAGTGTCGCCTCGTTCTTCCTGCTGAATCATTACACCGCCTGGCAGGCCCTGCCCGGCATTGGGGCCAAGTTCACCTGGCTCTGGCAGCGCGTGCTCTTCTACGGCGTCGAGCCCACGCTCTATTTCATCCCGCTCATCCTCCAGCTGTACCTGCTGCAGCCGGTCCTGAAGGTCCTGCCCGCCTGGCTCAACCGCCTCGTCCCCGCCTGCCGGCCCGAGCTGTGCGCCCTGATCCTGACCGGCCTGTTCCTGATCCTTCACGTCAGCATCGGGGTGCTGTGCGACCGTGGCACCCTGAACTACTACGTGTGGGGCCGGCCAAACTCCCTGTTCTGGATGTTCTATTTTTTCCTCGGGCTGCACTACCGGAGCGTCGTCGGGTTTGTGTCCCGCCGGACCTTGGCGATCATCGGCGGCATCGCCCTGACCGCCGCCGCCGCCGCCATGGCCTGGAACGGCTGGCAGCTGACGGATCGCTCCGTGGTGGGCGCCAGCTTCGAGTTCAACCGCCTCGATTTCGCCTATGCCCGGCCGGTGCTGATCGGTTATGACCTTGGAATGGTCCTGGGGCTGGCCACCGGCATTGCCCTGGGTTGGGCCTCGCGGGAGACCCCGGTTTCCTATCTCGGGCGCTACACCCTGGAAATCTACCTCTGGCACATCCTCGTGCTCTATTACGGAGTGTGGCGCTACCCTGAGGCCCTGGCCTCGTGCCGGCAGATTCCCGAACTGATCGTCATCGTCTGCGCCGCCGCGGCCCTGGTCATCGCCATCGCCACGGACGGGCTGCAGCGTCTGAAAAACTACGTGCGGTCCCACCGGGTCCTGATCGTGCCGGCCTCCTGAGTCCAGGTGAGGCGCACCGTTCAAATCGCAGTGGACATGCCTGCGCAAAAGCGGCTCTTTAGTGGGTTTAGGTCTCGCCTGCCCTGACTCACTCAACTTTCCTCCGCGCTCCCAAATGGCCAGCCCCAGCACCAATTCCTCCCCCAGCATCGCGGTCGTCATTCCCTGCTATCAGGAGGAAAAGACCATCGGCGGCGTGGTGGCGGCCTTCAAGGCCCAGCTTCCCTCCGCCGCCGTGTACGTCTTTGACAACAATTGCACGGACCGCACCGCCGAGTGCGCCCGCGCGGCCGGCGCCACGGTCATCCGCGAGAAACGACAGGGCAAGGGCCACGTGGTCGCCACCATCTTCGAGGTCGTCCCGGAGGACATCCTGATCATGGTGGACGGCGACGGCACCTACGACGCCACGGCGGTCCACCGCCTCCTGCAGCCGATCCTGGTCGGCGATGCCGACATGACCGTCGCCGCCCGCCTGCAGCAGTACACCGACAAGTCGTTCCGCAAGTTCCATGTCGCCGGCAACCAGCTGGTCTGCTGGATCATCAACAAGATCTTCCACGCCAGCATCTCCGACATCTTTTCCGGCTACCGCGCCTTCACCCGCGACTGCGCCCTGACCATCCCGATCACCTCGCATGGGTTCGACGTCGAGACCGAGCTGACCGTGCAGAGCCTTTACCGCGGCGCGGTCGTGAAGGAAATCGAGGCACCGTACGGCGAGCGGCCGTCCGGCAGCTTCTCCAAGCTGCGCACCATTCCCGACGGCATCCGGGTGCTGCTGCGCCTGTTCCTGCTCCTCCGGGCCTACAAGCCGCTCACCCTGTTCGGCTCCCTCTTCATCATTTTGCTCCTGATCTCGGTTGGCACCGGCATCCTGCCCTTCAGCGAGCTGGTCCTGCACCGCTACGTGGTGAGCCGCGCCTGCGCCATCGTCTCCATCGCCAGCGGCCTGCTGGCCTTCATGAGCCTCTCGCTGGGCCTCGTTCTCAGTTCGGTCAACCAGCGCCTGCTTGAGGTGGAACGCGTGGTGATCAAGCGCATCAAGAGTTCCCGTGCCGGCTGACGCAGGCTTGCGCCATGGGCACGAAGGACTTCAACGCACTCGACCTCTTCATCTGCCGCTGGCGCTCGCGGATTGTCCGCCGCCATATCCGGACCGGCTCCGCGGTGATGGATTTCGGCTGCGGGCACCAGGCCTTTTTCCTGCGGACGCTCGCGGCGGACATCAGCCAGGGCATCGGCCTCGACTACGATGCCACGCCGGGCCGCGTGGCGGCCAACCTCGAGATCCGGAAATTCCACTTCAAGGACCGCTTTGATTTCCCCGACCGCACCTTCGATCACATCTCCATCCTGGCCGTGCTGGAGCATATCCCTCTGGACCAGGTGGACGTGCTGTTCAACGAATTCCGCCGTCTGCTGAAACCCGGCGGCTCCGTCCTGCTGACCACCCCGACGCCCGCCTCCCGTCCGCTCCTGGAATTCCTGGCCTTCCGGCTGCGGATCATCTCCGGCCCGGAGATTGCCGACCACAAGCATTACTGGAGCCAGGAGGATGTCCGGGCCCTCGCCGCCCGCACCGGTTTTTCCTGCGCGCACTACCGGACCTTTCAGTTCGGCCTGAACAGTTTTGCCGCCCTTGAACCGCTGATTTCTCCACCCACGCCGGCGCCCTAGTCTTTGTCGCGATGGACCTCCTGCTCCTGCACCTTGTAATTATTGTGTGGTTGTCGGTGGGCGCCGCCTCCCGGTGGACGGACCATCCCTCGGATGCCCTGCTGGCGGCCGGCGCGCTGGTCTGGATGAACCTGCAGGTGACTTGCCTGGTGCTCTCACTCTTCGGCCGGTTGGGCGATCCCTTTTGCTTTCTCACCGTCTCTCCCGGTCTCGCGATCGTGACGGCATTGGCCGCCTGGCGGTTCCCGGTGCGCCCGGCCATTGTCCCCGACCCGCAACCGGTGCATGGCGGACTGACCCTGGCCGCGTTTCTCACGCTCGCGCCCATCGCCCTGGCAGGCGCCTGGGTCGCCGCCCACTATCTGCCAACCGACCCGGCCTCGCTCGGCCTGTCGCTGACGCGTTCCCTCTGGCAGATCAGTTCGGGCAGCATCCTGGCGCTGCCAGCGGACAACGCCGGGCAGGCGCTCCATCCCTTCAATTACGGCCTGCTGCAGGTCTGGGCGCTGGTCCTGCAGCCGTCGCTGCAGGCGCTTAATTTTTTCAACCTCATCGGCTGGCTCGCGGCCGGTTTCGCCGTCCACCGCCTCACACGGGTCGCGGGCTGTGGCGCCAACTCCGCGCTGACCGCCGGCTGGTGCGCCCTCCTGGCCACACCCGTGCTGGCCCAGTCCCAGACCGTGGGTCCGGTCCTATGCACGGGTGCCACCTTGGTCGCGGCGGCAAGCTTCACGCTGGATTGGGTGAAGCGCGGCCGGCTGGCCTCCGCGGCTTTCGCCGGGTTGCTGGCCGGTCTCGCGGCCGGCAGCCACCTGGGGGCGCTGCTGCTGGTGCTGGCCTTGGTGACATTGGGTTTTGTCCTCGGCCTGCCGCCGCGCAAGGACCACGGCTGGAAAGCCGCGTTGCCCGGCTTGGGCCTCGGCTTGCTGCCGTACTTCCTTGTGAATGCGCCACTGCTGGCGGAACAGGGACTGGGCGCCTGGCGGTTGGCGTGGCAGCAACTGGCAGAAAAATCCACCGGGCTGGGCGTTGCCACCCTCATGCCACTTTGGCGAACCCCGGACCCACTGCTGGCGCCCAACGAGGACGCCGTCGGACTTGGTTGGACCGGTCTGGTCTGCGTGGCGGCGGTTGCACTGACCTTTGGCCGCGCGGGATCATACGGACGTTCGGCAGCCTGGCTGGGTTTGCCGGCCCTGGCCTGGCTCATGGCCTGCACGATGGCCAGTCACTGGATCGGACTCGGCTCCGGCGCCCTCGTGCCCGGACTCCTCCTCGCCGCTCCCTGTGTCGCCCTCCTGATTGACCGCATCAAACTCCCAACGCGCATCTGGGTCCTCCTCGGCACAGGACTGGCCCTGGGCTCCCTGTGGTCAACGCAGCTTTATCTCCGGCACAATGCCTACCGCCCGCTCGAGCCCCTCCTCGATTCCACCCTTGCCGGACGCCAGCACGCGCCCCTGCCCCCCCTGCTGAAGCAGCGCCTGCAGGAGGAGCCCCGTCTCACGCTGAACGCGAATGGTGATGACCTGCTGCTGCACGCCTTGCTGGGTCGCCCCCGGCCCGGAAGGTCGGTTGACGAAGCCGGTGGCAAGGACACCGCCTACATTGTCTTTGCCCGCACGGCCGGAGCAGTTTTCGCCCGTGAAGGTGGATTCGCCACTCGTCCGGCATATGCCCTGATTCCCTTCCCGGAGAAACCCAGCGCGGGGGTCGAGCACCTCGGTCACATGCACCTCGGATCCACCCAGCGCGGCTTCTTTGGGCTGACGGCCGATGCCGCCCGCCAGGCATCCCGTCCCACCGACCGCGCCCTGCTCGCCATGATTGGACCGGGACCGGATCCGGCCAACCCTTCTCAGCTTCAACTGGAAGTCATCGGCCTGAATCCCGCCGACCAGGCCCGGCTGGAGGCCTTCGCGGAAAATGAAGGTGGACGACGCGAACTGCTCGCCACCTTCGCGACCGGGGGCAGTCAACTCGTCACGCGTTCCGGGACGTTGCAGCGCGTGACGTGGCAACTGGTCAGTGCCGACGACGGGCGCGCGTTGTCTGCGGTGACCCTCGCAGACACGCCCTCCGGCCCCCCGAAGGCACCGTCATTGTCCGCCAATCCGCACCCGTCCTCTGGCTTCGAACTGATTTCAGCCGAGGATCAGCCAGGCGTGAGTTGCACCGGCCTGCTGCCGGCGGAAGGACCCTTCCCCCAATGGAACCTCCCGGTCATCCGCTGGGCGCGGGATGAGACCGTGACGCTGCGCGTCAAGGCCGGTCCGGGCACCTCCACGCTGCGCCTGGGCTTCAGCGCCCGGCTGTATGTGCGCCGCCGCGCCGTGCTTGAGATCGCCTGCAACGGCACGCCGGTAAAAACCATCGCATTCAACGATCCGACGACCTGGCAGGAGCAACTTATTGAGCTTCCCGCCCGTGCAGGCGAAAACGTCATCGAACTGCGTGACCGGCCGCTGCCGCCCGAGCCTGACTGGGCGGGTTACCTGGAACGTTATGCCGACGTGAAGCGCTATGTTGAGATGATGCGCCAGCCGCCGTTCGAGGGTGCACGGGAGCATTATGAGCAGAGCGGCCGGGCCGAGGGGCGCATCATCACCATGATCCGGCCGCCGCGGCCCGCCCCCGGCACCTTTTACTTCATGTTCCGCAGCCTGCGGGTGGAGGAAATTCAGCCATGAGCAACAATCCCGGACCCGCCCCCCGGCCGGCCCACGCGGGTCCGCACCGCCTGCTGCTCACGATCCTGGCCGTGCTCTCCCTCGCCGTGGCCTGGATGTCGATGTGGCGCATCTCCGCCCACGATCCCTGGTATCGCAACACCAACATGAACATCCACAACCTGGCGGATGCGCTCAGCCTCAACTCCGGCTACGCCCCGGGGGTGGTTGACCAGCCGGGCACGGTCCCAAAGTTTCTCCTCGCCCTGGATTACCGCGTGCGGAACGAGTTCGGACTGCTCCCGGTGTGGACGCTCAAGCGCTTTGCCCGCAGCCCGGAACCGCTGCACGAGCTCGCGCGACTCGTGCAGGTCGGCCGCGAGCACAGCCGGGGGCTGGTCATCCTGTTCATCCTGGTCACCGCGGGTTTTGTCGGCCAGGTCACCCGCCGGTTCGACTTCGCCTGCTTCACGGTGGTGCTGCTCTGCGGCAGTTCGGGACTCCTGTTTCACGGCCTGTTGACGCGGCCCGAGTTGCTGTGCGCCGGCTTCGGCGGCGTGCTGGCGCTGCAGTGCGCCTGGCTGGCATCGGCCGCCACCCGGAGCACCGCGCGCACCCTCTGGCTGTTGCTCGCAGGGGTGTGCACCGGGCTCGCGCTGCTCTCCAAGCTGCCCGCCTGGTTTTACCTGATGATCTTGGCACCGTGGTGCTGCATCGTACCGCTGCTTCCGCCGGCCCTCGGGGCAGGGACACCCGCGACGCCGGTCCACCGGGGCTGGACCATCGCCGCCTGTATCACCGCCGGCCTGGCCACCCTCGGACTGCTGTTCGTCTTGAGTCGCAGTCACGCCCTGCTCGATCCGGTGGCCGCCGCGCGGCTGCGCGCCGTGGCGGCGGCCGTCGCCCTGCTGCCAATCCTGGTCCTGGCCGGTGTGCGCGGGCCGGTGGCACGCTACCTTGTCGGGCGCCTGCTGGACTTGACCCTCCTGCTTGCCGGCGTGATCGCCGTCTGCACCGGCTGGTTTGGCTTGCTCCGTACCACGCTGCCATCCGGAGCCGCCGCGGACGCCACGACGAAAATACTCAACACGGTATTCCATCCCGATCCCTTGGTGCACCTCTACACCCATCCCGGTGAGGGACGCCGGGGCCGTGAGGTCCTGCGCTTCGTGATGGAGACACCCGCCCTGTTCCTCACCACGTGCGTGCTGGCCGTGGGCCTGGTCTTTTTCCGCAGCGCCCCCGCGCGCCATCGCGCCCTCGTGCTGTTCCTGCTGGTCCAGGGATTGGGCATGACCGCGCTGATGAGCCAGCGTGAGTTTCTGGCCCAGTACAGCCTCTTCGCCCAGGTGCCGCTTCTCCTCGCCTGGGCCTTCGGTCTCGCGGCGCTGCATGAGTGGTGGCTCCGCCGCGCCCCGGCCTCGGAGCAACGCTGGCCGGTGGCGCTGGCCACGGCGGCCGCCTTCATCCTCGTGCTCACCGCGCCAATGGATTTGCGGTCCAAGTACAACGGCTACCAGGAGGACTCGGCCCTGCCCGTGAACGAGCTCACCGTGACCTACCTCTACGATCACGACGCCCATCCCGCAGCCTACCTGGCTGCCCTCAAGGCCCGATATCCCACCCGGAATGACTTTATCGCGGAACTGAATCTGTTCCTGGCCAACCCGGCTAATCGCACCCCGGACGCACCATGAATGACGTCGCGCCAGCCGCCCCTGCCCGCGCCTTTCGGCTCCTGCCGCTTCTGCTCTGCCTGGCGGCCATCGGCGCGCACCTGTGGTTGATCGACCTCAAGGGCATCAGCACCGACGAGGGCATCCGCCTTGGCATCATCAATGGCGGGCAACCCTGCCGTCCCGGCCCGGTCAACGACTCGGCCACCTGGGAGGCGGTCCTGGACACCATCAGCCCCTACGCCTACCAACCGGCCTACTACCTCCTGCAGAACACCCTGATGCGGCTGGCGGACCGGCACGACCTGCTGTTTTTCCGCGGCGTCAACATCGGCTTCCTCGCGCTGGCGCTGCTGGGATTGCTGTTCCTGTCGGGAAGTTGGGCGCCCTGGCCCCGGGCCTTCCTGATCGGGCTGTTCGCTTTCAACGCCTACCTCATCATGCATGTGCTGCAGATCCGGGAGTACATCGTCGCGGTGGCGCTGTACATCTGGGGCAGCTGGCTGGTGCTGCGCCTGGACCGCCGCGAGTTGCAAAGCGAATGGCGGGACATCGCGTGGTTTGCCGCCTACGGGATCCTGCTCACGCTGGGCTTCTACCTCCAGTCGTGGACCGTTTTTCCCGCGATCGGCCAGGGCCTGTTTCTGGTGCTGCGCCGGCGCGCCCAGACCTGGCGATTCCTCGCGCATCTTGCCTTCAGCTACCTGCTGGTCTTTTCCCTGACCTGGCCCTACCTGCACGCCAACCAGCAGAAAGTGAACGTCGGCCTGTGGGAGACCGAACACGTCACGCTCCTCGGCCAGCTGTCCAACGGCTTTCACCTCGTCTTCTCCGGCCACGTCGTGGACCACGACCGTTTCACCGGTTTCCTGCCTTGGGTCTGGCTGGCCTTGCTGCTGTCCGCGGTGTGGATCCTGCTGCGACGCCGCACCTGCCTGGCCCCCGAATTCACCAGCGAGTGCGTGCGCCAGGCCTGGCTCATGGGCCTTTGCATCAGTGTGACGGTGGCATTTCAGATCGCCTATTTTTTCAAGGTCGAGCCCCTGTCCGTCTGGCCCCGCTACTTCGTGGTGCATTACTTCTTCTGCCTCTGGCTGATCGCCCTGGCCTTTCGTCTGCTCCATCAGGCGCGTGAACGGATCAATCACCGCGCGGTGCTCACCACCGGGCTCGCGGCGCTGAGCCTGCTGCTGGGCGGCTCGATGGTGTACCAGGTGCGCAGCTACCGCCTGGACCCCTATTTCGACACGAGCCTGTCGCGCGAATCGGACTGGCGCGAAGGCGCTTCGCTCCTCGCCGGTGACATCACGACGGACGATGTCCTGCTTTCCCAGGACTTCATCACCGCCTCGACCCTCACGTTCACCCGGCCCCTCGCCAACCGGATCGTCTATTTCCAGGATATCGAAAAGGCCGATCTGGGTTCAGTCCGCCGACTGGTCTACCTCGAGCCGGCCTACGCCATCGCGGGTCGCGCGGCCTTGTCGGCGCGCTTGGCCCTGCTGGGCTTCGGGGCGCCCCGGGAAATCGCCCATACCTCCTACGCGCACGACCATTCACCCGGTTACTGGCGGGTGCTGGCCTTCCAACGGCCCTGACGGGCGCATAGGCACACGTGGCAGAATTGAGCTTCGCATGTGCCGCGCTTTGGCTCCAAGTTCACGCGGTCCCATGCCCAACCTGCAGTCCCACATCGACCAGCCCGGCGACTGGAGCAATCCCTCACGCTGCGTGATCATCCGCGGCTGGTGCTTTGCCGGTGCCGGCCGCAAGGTTGCCGGCATCCGCCTGCGCACGAAGGACCGGTCCCTGCATGGGGTCGTCGGCCTGCCCCGCCCCGATGTCCGCGCCGCCCTGCCCGACGCGCCCGACGATGACACCGGTTTCGAAATCCGCGGCACCCTGCCTTCCGGCCGCCAGCGCCTGCTGATCGAGGCCCAGTTGGACGACGGCGCCTGGGTCCGGATCATGGACCGCCCCGTGAACATCAAGCGCCTGCTGCTGCCCCTGTGGCTCGGCGGCGGCGAATGGACCGAGCTGATGTTCTTCCAGATGCCGGCGCACATGGCCTATCCCCCGCGGCCGGTCCGGGCGGAAACATTTCCCGCCCCGGCGCCCGGCCTGTCCGTGCCCAAGCTCACCATCGTCACGCCCTCCTACCAGCAGGCCCGCTACCTCGGGGAGACCATGCGGAGCGTCCTCGAGCAAAAGACCCCGGTGGAATACATCGTGCAGGACGGCGGTTCCACCGATGGCAGCGTGGACCTCATCAAACGGCTCGCCGCCGCCCACGCCATCGCCGCGGCAGATTCACCGCGGCTGGCCGACTGGAGCAGCGCAAAGGACCAGGGCCAGGCCGATGCCATCGCGCGGGGTTTTGCCAAAACCAGCGGATCGCCCGAGGACGTGATGGGTTGGATCAACTCCGACGATTACTACCTGCCCGGCGCCCTCGCCCACGTGGCCGGCTATTTTGCGCGGCACCCCGATGTGGATGTGATCTACGGCCACCGCATCGTGGTGAACGAGGAATCACAGGAGATCGCCCGCTGGTTCCTGCCCCGCCACGACCCCGCGGTGCTGCGCCTGAATGACTTTGTGCCGCAGGAGACGCTGTTCTGGCGCCGGCGGGTCTGGGACCGGGTGGGCGGGCTCGACACTTCCTTCCACTTCGCGATCGACTGGGATTTGCTGCTGCGTCTCCAGGCCGCGGGGGCGCGGATTGTGCGTCTACCCTATTTTCTCGCCTGCTTCCGGGCGCACGCCGCCCAGAAAACCTCGGCCGTCATGCACAGCACCGGCCAGCGCGAGATCACCCTCCTGCGCGAGCGCACGCAGGGCCGGCCCTACCCGGCGGTGGAACTGGAGCGCAATCCCCTCCTTTTGCGCTACCTCCGCCACAGCGCATTCATCGAGTTCCTCTGGGGCCTGGGCGTGCGGACGCCTTGAATGTGCACTGCCGCGGCGGCGCGAGGCGCACCTGTGGTTGATTTCCGGGCGGGTCCGTGATGAATAGGGCCTTATGCAGCTCTCCATCATCGTCCCGGTCTACAAGGAGGAGAAGAACATCCCGGAGTTCCTGCGCCGGCTGCAGCCGGTCCTGGCCGCCGTCACCCCGGATTATGAGCTGATCTTCGCCCTCGACCCCTCGCCCGACCGGTCCGAACAGGTCATCCTCGAGCACCGGGCCGCCGACGAACGTATCAAGCTGCTGAAATTCTCCCGGCGCTTCGGCCAGCCGATGGCCACGCTCGCCGGCATGGAATACTCCCGGGGCGAGGCGGTGATCGTGATGGACGTGGACATGCAGGACCCGCCGGAACTGGTCGGCGAGATGGTCGCCAAGTGGCGCGAGGGCTACGAGGTCGTGCTGCCTCAGCGCCGTCAGCGCACGGGCGAACCCTGGCTGAAGCAGGTCGTCTCCGCGGTCGGCTACCGCGTGATCAACAAGATCGCCGATGTGCAGATCCCGCCGAACACCGGCGACTTCCGCCTCATGTCCCGGCGCGTCGTCAACGAGGTCGTCCGCCTCAGGGAAACTCACGGCTTCCTGCGCGGC